>CBFGOD010000360.1:0-4877 GCA_965650295.1 uncultured Shinella sp.
GTGCGCCGGGCGCTGTGGTTTCATCCGATGGCGATTTCGGCCTTCGGGCTGTTCATCGCCTGCCTTGCCGGCCTGCTCTCGGCGGCCTTCGGCGTGCCGTTCATGACGGGGCTGTGGGTCACTCCGACTGTGCTCGGCGTCGAGATCCCGCTCTCCTCCGTGATGCTGTTCGATACCGGCGTTTATCTCGTCGTGGTCGGCGCGATCACCTCGATTGCGCTGGCGCTGGAAGCGGGGGACGACGTCTGATGGAGTTTCCCTTCGTCCTGTTGATCGGCCTGTTCTTCGCCGCCGCCGTCTATTTGATGCTGTCGAAATTCCTGGTGCGCGTGCTCATCGGCGTCGTGCTGCTCGGCAATGGCGTGAACCTGCTGCTCTTCACCAATGGCCGCATCCTGCGCGAAGTGCCGCCGATCATTCCCGCGGGACAGGACGTGCCAGCGACGCTGACGGCCAATCCGCTGCCGCAGGCGCTGATCCTCACGGCCATCGTCATTTCCTTCTCCTTCTTCGCCTTCCTGCTGGTGCTGGTCTACCGCGCCTATCAGGACCTCGGCACCGACAATGGCAACGAGATGCGCCTGGCGGAGCCGCAAGACGATCCGCTACCGCCGACCGGCTACTGACAGGAACCGCCCCGCCAATGGCCGCAAATCCCGCCGACCTTTCCGCAGCCCTCGTCCTGACGCCGGTTCCCGCCGCCGACTGGCTGGTCGTGCTGCCGCCCGCCTGGTGCATCCTGACGGGCGCCGTACTCCTGATGCTGCGCAAATCGCTGCGTCTGCAGGCGCTGATCGCCATTCCCGCCCTTGCCGTGCTCGTCATCATTGATGCGTTGCTGCTCGCCCATGTCGCCGCAAACGGTCCGGTGACGATGGTGATGGGCCGCTGGCTGCCGCCCTTCGGCATCGCGTTTACGGCCGATCTCACGGGCGTGCTCTTCGCGCTGGCCGGTGCGGTCGTCGCCTTTGCCGGCGGCGTGCATGCGCTCGCCGATATCGATGCGAGCGGTCGTCGCTACGGCTTCTATCCGTTCCTGCTGCTGTTGATGGCCGGCGTCTCCGGCGCCTTCCTGACGGGCGACATCTTCAATCTCTATGTCTGGTTCGAGGTGCTGCTGATCTCATCCTTCGGCCTGATCACGCTGGGCTCCGAGCCGCGCCAGATCGACGGCGCGATCAAATATGCCTTCCTCAACCTCATCGCGACGACGCTCTTCCTCGTGACGACCGGTTATCTCTACGGCCTCTTCGGCACGCTCAACATGGCCGATATCGCGGCAAAGGCGGCGGCGGGCCGCGCCGAACTGCCGTTGATGACGCTGGCCACGCTGTATTTCCTTGCCTTCGGCATGAAGGCGGCGGCGTTCCCGGTGAATTTCTGGCTGCCGGCCTCCTATCACACGCCGCGCGTCGTCGTGTCGGCGCTGTTTGCCGGCCTGCTCACCAAGGTCGGTATCTATGCGCTGCTGCGCACGCTGGTCATGCTGTTTCCCGTCGAGCGCGAGGAGCTGAGCTTCCTCATCGTGCTGGTCGGCGTCGCCACCATGCTGCTTGGGGCGCTGGGCGCGCTCGGCCAGAGCGATATCCGCCGACTGCTTGGTTATGTCGTGATTTCCGGCATCGGCGTGATGCTGGCCGGCCTGTCGCTCGGCAGTCCCGGTGGCATCGGCGGGGCGATCTTCTATGCGCTGCATTCCATGGTGGTGATGACCGCGCTCTACATGGCGGCGGGACTGGCCGGGCGGCTTGCGGGCTCGTTCGATCTCAATGCCCTCGGTGGGCTCTATGGCCGCTCGGCGCTGTTTTCCGCGCTGTCGCTGGTGCTGTTCTTCGCCGCCGCCGGCCTGCCGCCGTTCTCCGGCTTCTGGCCGAAGGTCATGGTGGCCAAGGCGGCGATCGATATCGGCGCCTGGTGGCTGGCGGCGGCGGTGCTCGCCACCGGCTTCCTCACCACCATCGCACTCGGCCGCGTCTTCGCGCTCGCTTATTGGCGTCCGGCGCCAGCGGCTCTGCCGGCGCAAACCATTCCCATCGGGGCGCTGCTGCCGCTTATTCTGCTGACCGCGCTGACCGTCGGTTTCGGCCTGTTTCCAGAGCGGCTGATGGCGCTCGTCCAGCATGCCGCGCAGGGCCTTGCCGATCCCAGCGCCTATATCGGTTCCGTCTTTCCGGAGGGGAAGTGACATGCGGCCCGCCGTCATCATCGCCGTTTTCACGCTGATCTGGCTTGCCGTCTCCGGCAGCTTCACGATCCCCAACCTGCTGCTCGGCATTGGGGCAAGCGCGCTGTCGCTCTTCCTCATCCGCGGCCATATCCAGCCCGACGGCCGGCGCTTCCGCCCGCTGAAGGCGCTGTCGCTGCTCGTTCTGTTTTTCAAGGAACTGGCGCTTTCGGCCTGGAAGGTCGCGGTTCTCGTGGCGAGCCCCAAGATGAACCTGAAACCCGGCATTTTCGCCTTTCCGCTGACGGTCGATCGGGATTTCGAGATCACGTTGCTGGCCAATCTCATCACGCTGACGCCGGGCACGCTCTCCGTCGATGTCTCGGAAGATCGCAAGCTGCTCTATGTACACGCCCTCGACTGTTCCGACCCGGCCGGCACGCGGCGCGATATCGCTAATGGGTTCGAGAGGAAGATATTGGAGGCCTTCCGCTGATGGCTGCTGAAACGATCATCTCCGGCGCCTGCGCCATCGCGCTCTTCCTGATGTGCGCCGCCTTCTTCCTGACGGCCTGGCGCGTCATCAAGGGACCGACCCTGCCGGACCGCATCGTCGCACTCGATATGCTCACCGCCATCGCCATCGGCTTCATCGCCGTCATCGCGATCCGGACGGGCTTCAATCTCTATATCGATATCGCCATCGCGCTCGGCCTGGTCGGCTTCCTGGCAACGGTCGCCTTCGCGCGTTTCATCCTGCGCCGCGGCATGCAGCCGGGCGAGGAGGGCGCGCCGGACGAGGCACCGGCCGGCAACAGGACGCGCCGCAGCGGCGGCCATGCCCGGAGGCTGCACTGATGCTGGATCTTCTCCTCGCGCTCGTCGTTGCCGTCATGCTCGTCGCGGGCGGTGTCTTCACCTTCCTCGCCGCGCTCGGCATCGTGCGCCTGCCGGATGTCTATACCCGCATGCATGCAGCCTCGAAGGCCGGCACGGTCGGTTCGGGGCTCATGCTGCTGGCGGCCGGCATCCATTCGCTCGATGCGGCGATTTTCAGCCGTGCGCTCGCCGGCTTCGTGTTCTTCGTGCTGACGGCGCCGGTGGCCGCCCATCTCGTCGCAAAAGCCGCCCATGCGGCCGGTTATCGCCCATCACGGCTCACTGTAATGGATGATTTGCGCGCACCGCACGCGCCGACGGGCAAGAAGCGTTGAAAAAGCGTTGAGATGGCGACCCCCAGAATTTATAGTATCCTGCGCTATCCAGTGGATTGTATTCGTTGTGGAAAGCTCTCACGTTTCTTTTCCAAAATAATTCTGGACTTTGAATTGAGGAATGGTATTTCAAGTGAAGTAAAGCATTCGGGTTGATTTAGCTTGTATGCGGACTTCCTGTTTAAGTTGAGTTGGTGCGTATTGACGCTCATCCGGTATATATATCGGTTCCGACTTAACTGGTGCGGTGGCCGCAACACCCAAAAGTTATATTGACGCAAAATGTCCGTATTTCGGGGCGAAGCATGTCTTTGACATTGATGTGACGCTCGATCTCCCGGAGTAGTTGCTTTGCGCGACATTCGATATCCGGCTGATGGGGAAGCCATCGGCTACCGCTCGTCCGACAGGAGAAACCTATGACTGAAACAACCCTTGGCACCAGCTCCAATCTGCTTGTGGAGCTGACGGCCGACATCGTCGCCGCCTATGTCGGCAACCATGTCGTCCCGGTTGCCGAACTGCCGGGCCTGATTGCCGACGTGCATGCGGCGCTGAACAACACGACGCAGCCCTCGGCCGTCGTCGAAGCGCCCGTCGTCGCCGAAAAGCCGAAGCCGCCGGTTCCGGTGAAGAAGTCGGTCCAGAACGACTACATCATCTGCCTGGAAGACGGCCAGAAGTTCAAGTCGCTGAAGCGCCACCTGATGACCCATTACGGCATGACGCCGGAGGAGTACCGCGAGAAGTGGGATCTGCCGGCCGATTACCCGATGGTCGCTCCGGCCTATGCCGAAGCCCGCTCGCGCCTTGCCAAGGAAATGGGCCTCGGCCAGCGCCGCAAGGGCAAGTAAGCCCCGGACGTATTGCAGGAATGGAAGGCCGGAGCGGCAACGCTCCGGCCTTTTTCGTTTGGGGCACCTGCGGTGCGAAAGGCTCGATTCGGCGCACTACCGTAATTTCGAAATTAGGAATACAGGCCTAGATCGGGGAAGGCGTTCGTAAATTTATTAATAGATTCAATGTATGGTTGCGGCTCGATGCTTCATTCATCCTCGCAAGTCCTCTAGGGTGTATGAATAAATTCCTATCAACGGAGTGGCCAGTCATGCATCAGTTCATCGTACCCCAGAGGCGGTCGTCCCGAAATTGCCGGTCTCCGGCGCTGGAAATCAAGGGCGGGGAGGCGGCACAGGAGCCCGCGCGAAGGACGATGGCCGATCTGGATGTGCCGACGGTGCCGGCAGGCGTCACCTGCCGAATCGTGCGCCAGCTGGTGCTGGAAATGACCGCCATGGCGAGCGAGCGGCCGCTCTGGCGCCGCGACAGCCGCCGCTCCACCTGCCATGTGCGCCAGATCTCCATGTATGTCTGCCATGTCGTGCTGCAGCTGTCCCTGTCGGATATCGGGGCTGCCTTCGGGCGGGACCGCACGACGGTCGGCCATGCCTGCAACGTGGTGGAGGACCGCCGCGACGACGCCTCTTTCGATGCCTTTG
>CBFGOD010000361.1:0-4875 GCA_965650295.1 uncultured Shinella sp.
CTTGTGAGCGATCGCGGTGAGCTTGCGCAGGGCCGGGATCCTCGCCTTGGCCCTCTTCGCGGCATCCTCCGTCCAGATCATCGGCAAATATAGCTCGAAATCGATGGGCAGATGCTCGGTACGGCTCGCCACACTCAGGCTGACGCCTGATCTGGCAATTGGCGATCTTGCCTGCGGAGCCCGTGTACTGACAGTGCATCCCGACCGATTCATGGCCCTGTTTGAGGAAGCCCGTATCGTCGATGACCCCGGTCGTCACCGGCTCGCGAGCGCTCATCGCTGCAATCGCGTAGCGCGCGGCGACGCGCCGGACGAGTACCAGTGCGGTCTGTGAAAAGATCTCGCCACCCTGTTGGAGAAAACGACGCCGCATGGTGCGAATACGGGCCGGCACCGCCATGCCCGGCACGCCGGGAAGGTTAAAGGTGCCGAAGCTTTCGGGAAACGGCTCGATGGAGGCATTGCCATCGTACCGTGCCGCTTCATCGTCTCCATGGTCGTCTTTCGGCGTTTCAGCCGACGATGGAGAGGCGACTGCCGAGATTGGGCGTGCAGCCGGCCGCATCCGGTCGCCCGCGCCGCCGGCCACCGCAAGACCACAGCCGGCGAGGAGGCCGAGGGCGGCGCTGACCGGCAGGAGAAGCATGGGGGTTGGCCAGGTCGGCTGCACGGGCGGTGCGGCAAAGCCGATAACCTTGGCCTCGGAGAGTTGGAGCCCGCGCATCTGCGCCGTTTCCTCGGCGCGTTTGAGCACATCGTCGAGCACGCTTCGGGCCGCCTCGGCTTTCGCTTCCAGCCGCCGCAACTCCACCCGCGCGGCGTCGGCCGCCTGCGATTGATCGCGTAGCGTCGCAAGCTTCGCTTCCGTCGTTGCAACCGTCTCGCCGGCAAGCGCGTGTTTTGCTTTCAACTCGCGCGTGATGCGCTCCGCCTCCTTGCCCATCAGCGTCTGCGTGCGGGAAAGTTCTGAGCGCAAGCGGCGGATCGTCGGATGGCGCGCCTGATAAATGGCTTCGGCATTGGCGAGTTCGGCCATGCGCTGGTTGACGTCGGCGCGCAAACGATCGATCGCAGGAGACGAAACGATGTCCGACAGCTTTTCAAGCGCTTCAGGTGACGTGCCTGCCGACACGGCCTGCTCGTAGCGCCCCTTCGCCTGACTGGCACTGGTGCGCGCCTCGATCAGTTGCTTGGTGAGCTGGTCGATCTGGTCTTTCAGAGTGCCGCCGGCCGTGGGGTCGAGAATCGCGTGTGCGATGCGAAAGGCGCCGACCGCACGATCTGCGGCCGCGACGTTCTGCTGCAAGACAGCGGTCCGTTCCTCCAGACGGCTGTTGACGTCCGCATTCACACTTTCCCGCTCGCCGGAAAGGCCGGACCGATAGCGTTCGACGATGGCATTGGCGATGCGCGCGGCCTTTTGCGCCGAGGACGATTTGAAGCTGACATCAATGACATAGGTCAGCCCCGCCCGCTCCACCGTGACGCGCCGCTCGAAGCGCCTGAAGATCGCATCTTTTTCCAGCGGTTTCGCGCTGGCCACGAAGGAAAGCAGGCCGCCGCCGGCAAACTCCGCGTCCGCGCCGATGTGCTCGCTGTCGAAGACGTCCATCAGCAGATCACGTGACTGGATGACGAAAACCTGGCTCGCCACGGCCGCGCTATCGGCGCCGATGCCGGGCAGCACCGTCTCGAAATTGGTGGAGCGTGCATCGCGCGGGTCGATCAGCAGAGAGGCAGTCGCCGTATAGGTCGGCTTGGTCAGGGCGAGATAGACAAGCGCCAAGGCGAGAGCTCCGGCGGTCAACGCCAAAATCCTCAGGCGACGTTGCCAAAGCCGTGTCCAGACGGCTCCCATGTCGAACAGGGGAGGAAACATATTCCCGGTCGAATCCAGCGCTGCCATGCCTGTCGTCTCTGCTTCCTACACCTGCCCGAACGGACAGGTTGCCGAAGGCGTTACTACCACGAGTATGGTTAAATATTTCAAAAGTAACCATTGCGAGCATTTTCGATGGCGCGGCGGCATGAATGGGTCTATCCCCAATTGCGCGTATTGAGCGCATCGCGAAAAAGAAACCAATCTGCGGGATGTTCCGTGTCCAGAGGTGAACGACTACCGATCTGCACGCTGGTCCGTCAGGGTGCGGCGGCAGGCACGATCAAGCTTGCAAGTGCCGGCCTCACCTTCCTGCTTTTCATGGTTGCGGCGATGGTGACGGACCAACGGCAGTTTGGCCTGTTCAGCACGGCCTATGCGGGAGCAAGCCTCGTTTCCTTCTTCTCGATCATCGGCCAGCACGCCGGCGTCATGCGCTTCTGGCCGCAATATGCCGGTGCGGGAGATATTGCTTCGGCAAATGGTCTGATGGCGCGTGCGATCGGGTTCACCTTGCTCGGCCTTGTCGTTTCCACGCTGCTCGTCATAACGATCGGTTTCCTGCCGGTCGCCGGCGTGCCCGAATGGCGGCCCCTCGTGCTGGCAACCGCCGCGCTCACCTTCGCGCTCGGCTGGTCGGAATTCACCGCCTGTGCCCTGCGTGCCAGGAACAATCTTTTCGCCGGGTTGCTGCCGCGCGATATCGTCTGGCGCGTAGCGGCTATCGCGGCCTTCGCCGTGTCGGGTCTTTTCTCGCACGGCCTCAACGCAATTACCGCGACCATGCTTGCCGCCGTTCTCCTCCTCGTCTGTGTCCTGCCGCAGACCATCGTGCTCCTTCGCGACACGCGCCGCATGCCGCGTGGACCGCTGACAACAGCGCAGAAGGCGGAATTCAGGACGGTGACGCTCGGTCTTTGGGGTGTCACGGCGCTGCCGCCCGCTTTGGGGCAGGCGAGCACGCTTCTGGTGGCGGCGATCCTTGGGCCGGAGATGGCGGGCGGGATTTTTATCGCAGACCGCATCATGCGCCTTGCCGTACTGGCGCTGAACGGCATCAACCAAGCGCTGGCGCCGCAGATTTCGGGCCTGTTCCATCGCGGTGATCGAGAGCATGTGCAGCGCCTGACTGGACTTGCCGCTATCGGCGGCTTCGCCCTGGCGCTTGCCATGCTGCTGGTCTTCGTGCTGTTCGGCCGGCCGATCCTCGCCGTTTTCGACCCCGCTTATGCGACCGCTACGATGCATGGGGCGCTGATCCTTCTCGGCCTTGGGGCGCTCGTCGGCACGGCCTGCGGGCCGACGGAACTCACCATGCAGCTGACCGGTCTGCAAAAGGAACTCTTCCGCACGCTGGTCGTCGTCAACACGCTCGGCCTCGCCGCCACGGCGGGTCTCGCGTCGTCCTTCGGCCCGATTGGTGCTGCTCTTGGCATGGCGGGCACGATGGCGGTGTGGTGCGTGCTGGGCGCTGTAATCACCCGCCGGCAGATCGGCATCGATCCGTCGGTCCTGGGGTTTTTCCACGGACAGGATGCGACCGCCGTCCGGCTTCTCCTGAAAGGCCGGGCATGAAGATCGTTCAGGTCCAGACGCAGGCGGAAGCCGGCGGTGCGCAACGCATTTCCGACATGCTGGGCGAGGGGCTACGCGCACGCGGACATGACGTGCGCACGGTGTTTCTCTATCGCAAGACCAATGTCTACGATGGCGATCCCAATGCGGATTTCATCCTTGCCGAACCGCCGAACGGGCCTGCCGGCCAGATGCGCGCCGTGCTGGGCCTCATCGCCTATATGCGCAAGGCGCGGCCGGATGCGGTGCTTGCCTTCCAGCATTACGGCAATATCGCGGGCACCCTCGCTGCACGGCTTTGCGGCGTCCGCACCATCGTCGCCAACCAGAGCGGTGCCCCGCAGCGGCGCGGCGTCCGTGGGCTGCTGACGCAGATCGACCGGCTGATGGGAATGGCAGGCCTCTATCACCAGAATGTCGTCAATTCCGCCTGGACGCAGGCGCAGTTCGACGCTTTCCCCGCAGCCTACCGAAAACGCCTCAGCCGTATCGATCATGGGGTTGCTGCCCCGGCCGGGGCCTTCGACAAGTCAGCTGCGCGAAAGGCCTTCGCTCTGCCGCAGAACGCGACAATCGTGTTGTCCTCCGGTCGCCTTTCAGCGTCCAAGAACCAGGCCGCTCTCGTTCGCGCACTGGCGCTGGTACAGGAGGTGCATCTTGCCATTGCCGGTGCCGGGCCTGAGGAGCCGAATCTTCTGGCGCTTGCCGAAGCGCTTCGGGTGCGCAGCCGCCTGCATCTCGTCGGCGAGGTGCCTCCGGCCCGCATCTTCGAATTTCTCGCGGCGGGGGATGCCTATGCCTTTGCATCGATGACGGAGACCTTCGGCCTCGCTGCCGTTGAGGCGGCAATCGCGGGTTTGCCCGTTGTTGCGGCCGATCTGGATGTGCTGAAGGAGGTCTTGACCACCGCAGAAGGGAAGCCGGCGGCGCTTTTCGTCTCGTCCGATGCGGATGGTATTGCAGGCGGGCTCGCCGACCTTCTCTCGAAACCGCAGCTTGCCGCCGCGCTTTCCGCAGCCGGCGGGCAGCTCCGGGCGCGATATGCACCCGACGTGATGTGCGCGTCCTACGAGGCCCTGCTGCTTTCCGGCCATCTCGTTACCGCCGCAATACCGTCGATGACTTCCAGCGGCCCGGAGCGATTGAGCGTGTGAATGCGTGGATAGGGCCAGTCGCCGTCCGTAAGAATGGCGCGTGGTTCGGCGAGGGCGACCGAGGTGTCGTCGAGCGCAAGCAGTTCCGCAAGGCCCAGCCCGCCGCCATAGCCGAGCGTCCCGTCCTGTACCGGCAGGAGAAGTCGGCCCGATTGATCGCGGACGAAGGCGCCGCCCGGCCGTGCCCGTCGCCGGTCGATCAGGATCGGGTTTCGTGCATGCGGCTTCCAGGGGCCGGCGAGTGTGCAGGCGGAAAACACCACGAGC
>CBFGOD010000362.1:0-4873 GCA_965650295.1 uncultured Shinella sp.
GAGCCTGATGGACAATTTCGAATGGGCGGAGGGTTATAGAATGCGCTTCGGAATCGTGCATGTCGATTACGACACGCAGGTGCGTACGGTTAAGAAGAGCGGCCAATGGTACAGCGCGCTTGCCGGTCAGTTCCCGAAGGGAAACCACAAGCCGGCCGAATAGGCGGACGGATCGAGACTGCTTGCATTGGCATGAATGCCGTAAAGGATTCATAACGCTTCTGACGCATCATCCTCTCCTGGTTGGAGAACCTGATGCGACGGCTTGCGCACCATCTTTCTGGCATGCTCGGCGCTCGGCGGCTCGCAGTCGTTCTGGGCGTGCTCGGCTCGTTTGCGGTCGTCGTCAGCCTCGCCACCGTGCTTGTCATGATGGCGCTGGGTTTCCTTGCCAATCGGGCAAACGAGCTGGACGAGGAGCGCACGCGCCAGACCGTGTTCGGCGCGCTCTCTTCCATGCGTAGTTCCATCGTCACCACCGTGCGGGATTATGCGGTCTGGGATGACGCGGTTACCGGCGTCTACGGTAAGCCCGACATGCCCTGGCTCGTCACCAATTTCGGCCTCGCAACCGAAGGCGGGCCGCTGTTCGATACGGTTTTCCTCGTCGATGAGAAGGGCGGCACGATGCTGGCCTATCGCAATGGCGCGCCTTTCGACACGGATGCCAGGGCTTTTGGCGGGGCTGCCTTCGAGAAGATGCGCCGCGAGGTGCTCGAAGCAGGGGTTACGCCCGGCAAGGAGCTCGGCGCTTTCCTCAACACGCCGAAAGGCCCGGCCGTCGCGGCCATCTCCGCTATCCGGCCTGCTTCCGATGCCGTCAAGGCGCCGGAAAACGGCCTGCGCACACTTTTCATCCTGCGGCATCTGACACCCGCCCGCATCTCCAAGATATCGGAGAATTTCCTCGTCTCAGGTCTTCTCCTGATGGATACGGCGCCTGCGAATGGTGATGCCGTCGCGCTCAACGACCCTGATGGCAATGCGCTCGGCTATCTCTCCTGGACGCCGGAGGCGCCAGGCGACAAGAGCTATGACCAGGTGCGCCCGCTCGTGCTGCTGGCCCTTGCCGGCGTGATCGTCTTTTTCGCACTGCTGGTGCTGACCGGCGCCATTTTCGCGGTCCGCCTCAAAGCGGATGAGAATGCCGCGCGCATGCAGGCGCTCACCGACCGGCTGAGCGGGCTTCGCAACCGCACGGGCCTTTATCTTGGCCTCGACGAGCTGAACGCGCGCGCGGCGGCCGAGGCGCGCGATGTGCTGATGCTCTATCTCGACCTCGACGGTTTCAAGGACGTCAACGACTTCTACGGCCATGCTGTCGGCGATCGTCTCATCCGTGGCGTTTCAGCCGGCCTGTCCCGGCTGGTGCCTGACGACGCCATGCTCGCGCGCATCGGCGGCGACGAATTCGCCATCGTATTGCTCGGCCGCCCGGATGGCGCGGAAACCGGGCAACTGACGCGCGCGCTACTGGATTTCTTCGCGGAGCCCTTCGCAATCGGCGACCGCGTCGCGATCGTTGGCGCCAGCATCGGCATTGCCGTCTCGCATCGGGGGGCCATCCCCGGCGAAGAGCTGCTGCGGCGGGCCGACGTTGCCATGTATCGCGCGAAACATGCCGGCCGTGGCCGCGCCATGCACTATGAAGCGCTGATGGATGATGATCGCGATGCACGGCGTGAAATGGAGGAGGCGCTGCGGGTGGCGGTGGGGCGCGGCGAGATCGACGTGGTCTACCAGCCGATCGTGAACACCCGCGGGCGCGACATCTGCGGTGTCGAGGCGCTGGCGCGCTGGACGCGGGAAGGCCAGCCGGTGCCGCCCGATGTCTTCATTCCGCTCGCCGAGGCAACAGGCATTATCGACGCGCTCGGTCCACTGATCCTGAAACGGGCCTGCGAGGCGGCACGGCAATGGCCTGACATCGGCATTTCGATCAATGTCTCGCCGGCGCAGTTCCGCAATCCCTATTTTCCGGATCAGGCGCTGGCGATCATAGCGGAAGCGGGTATCGAGCCCGCGCGCATCACGCTTGAGATCACCGAGGGTTACTTCATCCAGAATCCCGGCCGGGCGAAACTCGTCATGGACCGGTTGAAGGCTGGTGGCGTGCGCATCGCACTCGATGATTTCGGCGCTGGCTTCTCGTCGATCGGCTATCTCATCCGCTTCGGTTTCGACCGCATGAAGATCGACCGTTCGCTGACGATGGCCGGGCAGCAGTCGATCAAGGGCGGTGCGATGCTGCAGGCGACGGTGGCGCTTGCCGCATCCTTCGACATGCCCGTCACGGCAGAGGGCGTGGAGAATGCCGAGCAGGCGGCCTTCCTGCATCTGTGCGGCTGCGACCAGTTGCAGGGCTACTTCTTCGGTCGGCCGATGCATGAAACGGCGATCAGCACTCTCCTGGCGCCGCCGGAAACCCGGCAGAGCATCGCCGGTTGATCATTTGCCGAGATGGCGTTCGCCGCGCTGCTTTGCCAGATCCATCTGCTTTTGCCGCTGGCGAAAGCGCATGCGGTCCTCTTCGCTGCGTGTTCCGTGGCAATGCGCGCAAGACACGCCCGCTTCGTAGAGCGGGGACGCGATCTCCTCCGCCGTCAGTGGGTGACGGCAGGCGCGGCAGAGCTTGAGATCGCCTTCTTCCAGGCCATGCAGCACGGAAACGCGTTCATCGAAGACGAAGCAGGCGCCTTCCCAGAGGCTTTCCTCGGGCGGCACGTCTTCGAGATATTTCAAGATGCCGCCCTTGAGGTGATAGACTTCCTCGAAGCCTTCTTCCTTCATGAAGGCCGTCGCCTTCTCGCAACGGATGCCGCCGGTGCAGTACATGGCGATCTTCGGCTTGTTGTGCAGGCCGGTATTGTTGCGCACCCAGTCGGGAAACTCGCGGAAGGTCTTGGTGTTCGGATCGACCGCGCCCTTGAAGATGCCGATCGCCGTCTCGTAGTCGTTGCGGGTGTCGATGACGATCGTATCGGGATCGGAAATCAGGGCATTCCAGTCCTGCGGATCGACATAGGTGCCGACGGAACGCGTGGGGTCGATATCCTCGACGCCCATGGTGACGATCTCCTTCTTGAGCCGCACCTTCATGCGCAGGAAAGGCATGGCGCTGGCATGGCTTTCCTTGTGCTCCAGGCCGGCAAATTCCGGTTGGCTGCGCAGGAAGGACAAGACGGTGCGGATGCCGGCGGCGGGGCCGGCGATGGTGCCGTTGATGCCCTCATGGGCGAGCAGCAGCGTGCCGCGAACGCCGTTTTCCTCGCAGAGCGTCTGCAAGGGGTCGCGCAGCGCCGCAAAGCGCGGAACCGAGACGAAATGGTAGAGCGCGGCAACCAGGAAGCCGTCATTCGCCTGCGGCGAAGAAATCTCGTGTGCGATGTCTGTCATGGGGTCGCCACATACAGCTTTCGCGCTTTTCAGGCAATGCGGCGCAAAAGCGCGCCGATCTCCTAGGCCAGCTGATGCAGCCGTGCGCCGTCGCTGTTGCCGAGTGCCATGGACTGGTTGGAATACTGGCTTTCCCCCGTGACTTCGCGGCCGACCCAGTTCGGGAGCTGCGGGTCATCGTGGATCGAGGAAAGCTCTACTTCGGCAATCACCAGGCCGCGATGGGCGCCGCTGTAGACATCGACCTCCCAGACATAGCCTTCATGCGGCACCTTGTAGCGCACCTTCTCGATGATGGTGCCGACGGTGTGCCGCAGCATGTCCTCGGCCTCGTCGCGGTCGATCTCGACTTCATATTCATCGCGGACGAGCGCGGCATGGCCGACTTTGATGGTGAGGAGCGCACGCCCGTCGCCATAGATGCGGACGCGCAAGGACCGATCGTCCTGGGCTACGATATAGGCTTGCCTTATGGCGACGCCTTCGTTTGCGAATGTGCGCCACCGCTGGCCCGATACCAGGAACTTCCGCTCGATCTCTTTCGCCATAGGCACGCTTTCGCTGTCTTTGAGATGGGCTTGGGCGAGGGGAACACTACACGATAAGTGTGTCATGACAAGTCCATGAATCAGGCATAAGGCTCGACACAACGTCGCAGACGCGCTATGCCCCTCTCAATTCAATCGTTTTAAAAGGTCATGCCCATGAGCGAGAAGAACACCAAGCTCCTTTCCGTCCTGAAGCTGCAGCCGGTGGTGCCGGTGCTTGTTATCGACGACGTCAAGACGGCGGTGCCGCTCGCCCGCGCGCTGGTGGCTGGCGGCTTGAAGGCGATTGAAGTCACGCTGCGCACGACGGCGGCACTTGAAGCGATCCGGGCGATTGCCAATGAGGTCGAGGGTGCCGTTGCCGGTGCCGGCACGATCCTCAATGCCGCGCAATTCGAGGCGGCTTGCGAGGCCGGTTCGCAGTTCATCGTCAGCCCCGGCACGACGCAGGAATTGATCGACGCAGCCGCCGATTCCGAGATCCCGCTGCTGCCGGGTGCGGCGACCGCAAGCGAAATCATGGGCCTTCGCGAAGAAGGCTATCAGGTGCTGAAGTTCTTCCCGGCCGAACAGGCCGGCGGCGCGGCTTACCTGAAGTCGCTGTCCTCGCCGCTCGCCGGCACGCTGTTTTGCCCGACCGGCGGTATCTCGCTGTCGAATGCCCGCGATTATCTCTCGCTGCCGAATGTCGTCTGCGTCGGCGGCTCCTGGGTCGCGCCGAAGGACCTCGTCGCCAAGGGTGACTGGGCGGGCATCGAGAAGCTCGCTGCCGAAGCCGCCGCGCTCAAGGGCTGAATATAAGGTTCAACGAATTTGCAGACGGGCGGCCTCCGGTCGCCCGTTATGCGTTTGTAATCGGGCGCGCGCATTCCTATCTTGCCCTTGCAGCAGGCCCTGCGATGTGACGAGAGAAACGGAGACGCTCCCTA
>CBFGOD010000363.1:0-4872 GCA_965650295.1 uncultured Shinella sp.
CGCCTTCGTGGTGGCTGCCGTGCTGACGCCGCCGGATCCGGTTTCCCAGATCGGCCTTGCACTGCCGGCCATCCTTCTCTACGAGATTTCCATCTATACGGCCCGACTCATCGAACGGCAGCGGGCGAGCGCCTCGAACGCGCAGGATGCGGAAAACGAGGTCGCTGCAACGCAGGGCGAAGCCGACTGAGGCTTCGCCGGCGAGTCGCTGCCGGGCGGGATGGGCTCCATCCACGCAACGCCTGGAACGACAATGCTTGATATAAAATGGATCCGCGACAACGCTGCCGCTCTTGATGCCGCCCTGGCAAAACGCGGCGCTAACCCTCTTGCCCAGAGCCTCATCGATCTCGACGAGAAGCGCCGCAGCGTCATCCAGAAGGCGCAGGAGATGCAGTCGCGCCGCAACGCCGCCTCCAAGGAGATCGGCGCGGCCATGGCCGCCAAGAACGGCGAGCTTGCCGACAAGCTGAAGGCCGAAGTGTCGGCCATCAAGGATCAGCTCCCGGCCGCCGAGGAAGAAGAGCGTCAGGTCACCGCCGAACTCAATGACGCCCTGTCGCGCCTGCCGAACATCCCCTTCGATGATGTGCCCGTCGGCTCGGACGAGACCGGCAATGTGGAAAAGCACAGATGGGGCAACAAGCCCGGCTGGAACCACAAACCGCTGGAGCACTACGAAATCGGCGAAGCCCTCGGCTACATGGATTTCGAAGCCGCCGCCAAGATCGCGGGTTCGCGTTTTGTTGTGCTAAAAGGTCAACTCGCGCGCCTTGAACGGGCTTTGGGTCAATTCATGCTTGATGTGCACACACAAGAGCATGGGTATTTGGAAGTGCAGCCTCCTTTGCTCGTGCGCGATCATGCGATGTATGGCACCGGTCAGCTACCAAAATTTGGAGATGATCTGTTTATCGGCGCATCGATGACGGGTCGGGAAAAACAGGCGGCAGGTGTAATTCAAAGCCATGCATGCTTGGATGATATCGAGGCTTTGCGATCTAACTCAAAAACGCTTGATCAAGTCGTTGGCGATATTTTCGAGAGAGCTCCAACCAGCGAGGACTATTGGTTAATCCCTACCGCTGAAGTGCCACTCACCAATCTCGTGCGCGAAGACATTCTCGATCAGGAAAAGCTGCCGCTGCGCTTTACCGCGCTGACGCCGTGCTTCCGCTCGGAGGCTGGCTCGTCGGGTCGCGATACGCGCGGCATGCTGCGCCAGCACCAGTTCATGAAGTGCGAACTCGTCTCGATCACCGACGCCGAGAGTGCCGTTGACGAACACGAGCGCATGACGGCCTGCGCGGAAGAAATCCTCAAGCGCCTCGGCCTGCATTACCGCGTCATGACGCTCTGCACCGGCGACATGGGTTTTGGCGCCCGCAAGACCTACGATCTGGAAGTCTGGCTTCCGGGTCAGGATACGTTCCGCGAAATCTCGTCCTGCTCGGTCTGCGGCGATTTCCAGGGCCGCCGCATGAATGCGCGCTATCGCGGCAAGGACGACAAGGCGACGAAGTTCGTGCACACGCTGAACGGTTCGGGCACCGCCGTCGGCCGCGCGCTGATCGCCGTTCTGGAAAACTATCTCAACGCCGACGGTTCGGTTACCGTGCCGGAGGTCCTGCTGCCGTATATGGGTGGCCTGACGAAGATCGAGAAGGCCGCCTGAGGCGGAGCACCGAATGCGCATTCTGCTGACCAATGACGACGGCATCCACGCCGAGGGCCTCGCGGCCCTCGAGCGGATTGCCCGCGAACTGACCGATGACGTCTGGATCGTGGCCCCGGAAACGGACCAGAGCGGCCTTGCGCATTCGCTGACCCTTTCGGAGCCTCTGCGCTTGCGTAAGATCGACGAGAAGCGCTTTGCACTACGCGGCACGCCGACCGACTGCGTGATCATGGGCGTGCGCGAAGTCCTCGACAGGAAGCCGGATCTCGTTCTGTCCGGCGTGAATGTCGGCGCCAACATGGCTGATGATGTGACCTATTCGGGCACAGTCGCCGGCGCCATCGAGGGCACGCTGCAGGGCATCAAGTCCATGGCGCTGAGCCAGGCCTATAACCACGCCGGTGGCCGAGTCGTGCCGTGGGAAGTGGCCGAGAGCTTTGCGCCGAAACTCATCCGTCAGCTGATGGATGTCGAACTGCCGGACTGGACGTTCTTCAACATCAACTTCCCGAACTGTGCGCCGTCCGATCTGCAGGGCGTCGAAGTCACAGCCCAGGGCAAGCTCGATTTCGGCCTGACGATCGACGAACGCGCGGACGGCCGCGGTTTCCCCTATTACTGGCTGCGCTTCGGCGAGCGGAAGGGCGACTTCCGCGCCGGCACGGACATTCATGCCGTGAAGAACCACAAGATCTCCGTTACGCCGCTGAAGCTCGACCTGACGGATTATTCCGTGCTCGACCGCGTGCAGCGTGCACTCAATGGCGAGGACGCGGATTGAGCACGGGGCGGGTGATCGAGAAGGAAGGTTTTGCGGCTCTTGCGTTGCGCCTGCGCGGGCAGGGCATCAACAATATCGAGCTTCTGACCGCCGTCGAGCAGACGCCACGCACGCTTTTCGTGCCGCCGCAATTTGCCGGCGAGGCCTATTCGCGCCGCGTTCTGCCGCTCGATTGCGGATCCTTCATGGAAGGCATCGATCTCTCGGTGCGCATCCTGCATCTCCTGAACCTCAAGGCTGGCCAGCGCATTCTCGAAGTGGGCACCGGCAGCGGCTTCACCGCCGCCGTCATGGGCCGCATGACTGAGCGCGTCCTGACCGTTGATCGCTACCGCACGCTCGTCACCAATGCGCAGGCTTCCATCGACAAGGCCGGCATCCGCAATGTCATCGTGCGTCAGGCCGATGGCAGCAACGGCATGCCGGGTGAGGGGACCTTCGACCGCATCCTCGTGACGGCCGCCTTTCCGGCGCTGCCGCGCTTCTTTGCCGAACAGCTCGTCTCCGGCGGCATGCTGATCGCCCCCGTCATGGTCAGCGAAACCGAGTGCCGTATGCTCAAGCTGGTCAAGACTGGCAGCCGCTTCGATCGCGAGGACCTCTTCGAGGTGCCTTATCTGCCGATCGTGCCGCAGATGGCGCAGGCTCTCTAAGCCCGCCGTATCTCTTCCGAAATCAATATTTTGCGGCTCGGCGGACCTTTGCCCGCTGAGTCTTGCGGCATTTCTGCGGCAAAACGGGCCTCCGGTCGCAGCTTGTCACACGCGTCGCGTGAATTATCCTCGCAAATACAGCGCGTTAACCATTTGTTAACTTTGGTAAGCTTCGCGCAAGCTTCGGGGCGTAGGCCGATGACGAAGCACAGGTTCCACGCAGAATGCCGGTTTCCCAATGGGTTCCGGAGTTCCGATGGAGAGGGCAATGTACGTTTCGAACAGGATTTCCAGCAGCTCGACCAATGACAGCCTCGCCTATCTCGCGAACAAGGCTGCGGGAAAGTCTGTCGAAGAGAATGCAGAGGCCGCGTCGACCGCGCATCTCGCCGGCGGCAGCTATGATCCTTCCGCCCATGTGGGCTTGTCCGTCGATGCGCTGCTCGTGCTCAGCGTCGCCAAGGAAGAAACGGCTTACAGTCAGCCGTCGCTGACGGATGCCGAGCGCAACAACCTCGACACGTCGGAACTGGAAAAGCGCGAATATGCGGCCTATGGCCACTTCCTCGAGGAAGGCGACCGCAAGGGCTACTACCGCGCCTATATCGAATATTTCGACAGCATGCCGGCCGAAGACCAGCGCAGCGACCGGTATGCCGGCACCCGCGAACCGGCCGTCTCGGCGCTGCGTGCCATCGCCTACAATGAAAGCGCCCTCGATATGACGGCGCCGGATACCGCGCTCGAAAACGCGACAGGGGAGCGCGGCCAGCGCCGCGCGACGCCGATCTCGGCGATCTTCCAGCCGAGCGCCGGCGACTACGAGAACGTCGCCCGTGTTTCCGGCCGCATCTCGCGCGCCGATAGCATGTATGCCACCGGCTTCTGAGGCTGGGCGGGCGGCCACGCTGCCATGCCATGGTTATCAATTCATCAAAAAACCATCGCGGATAGCCCGGCTTTAACCGGGCAGTAACTCTAACGCGCTTTAATCGGACTACATCAAGTAGCGTACCGATTGGGTAGTCTCATGCGTAAGAGTGTATCGCCGAGTTTTGGTAGGACTGCGACCCGTCTGATGGCGGCCGCCCTGCTGGCCAGCGTTGCGACCGGGTGCAGCTCGGACGTTTCCCGTTTTGGCGGCCTCTTTTCCAGCTCCGGTTCAGACAATATCACGACGAATTCGGTTCCGCGCCGCACGCTTCTCGGCGGCGATCCGGTTCCGCGCGGCACGGTCGGCAGCGGCCAGGTGGCGCAGGTCAATCAGATGGGCGGCTCGCGCGACGAAGCGCTGAACCAGCCGTTCCCGGATCAGGGCAATGTCTCCTACGATCCGATCAACACATCGACCACGAACGGTTCCGGTACGCGTTTTGCGACGACGCCGATGGCCGTCCAGCGCGATGAACTTGCCGACCCGACGGCCGGCGCCCGTGCCGATGCCGAGCGTGAAGTCGCAATGGCGCAGGAACTGCCGCAACGCAAGGCGAAAGCCATTGTCGACGAGGCTGATGCCACGACGAAGAGCGTCAAGGGCAAGGCCGGCTGGTCGACCAACAATGCGCCCGTCGTCATGCTGCGCCAGGGCGAAAGCGTGAAGACGCTCGCCAACCGCTACGGCGTGCCGGAAAAGGAAATCCTCGCCGCCAACGGCCTGAAGCGTGCTTCGGATGCCGAGCCGGGTCAGCGGATCGTCATTCCGACCTTCTCGACGACGGCCAGCGCCGCCAAGGCTTCGACGGATCACACGCTGAAGGTCG
>CBFGOD010000364.1:0-4831 GCA_965650295.1 uncultured Shinella sp.
CCGCGATGCGCTCCGCGACGCCATGGCCGAGGAGATGCGCCGCGATCCGGACGTCTTCCTGATGGGCGAGGAGGTCGCCCAGTACCAGGGCGCCTACAAGGTCAGCCGCGAGCTGTTGCAGGAGTTCGGCGACAAGCGGGTGATCGACACGCCGATCACCGAGCATGGCTTTACCGGCCTTGGCGTGGGCGCGGCGATGGCGGGCCTCAAGCCCATCGTCGAGTTCATGACCTGGAACTTCGCCATGCAGGCGATCGACCACATCATCAACTCCGCCGCCAAGACGCTCTACATGTCCGGTGGCCAGATGGGTGCGCCGATCGTGTTCCGCGGCCCGAACGGTGCGGCGGCCCGCGTGGGCGCCCAGCATTCGCAGTGCTATGCCGCCTGGTACAGCCACGTTCCCGGCCTCAAGGTCGTCATGCCCTACACGGCAGCCGACGCGAAGGGTCTTCTGAAGGCTGCGATCCGCGATCCGAACCCGGTCATCTTCCTCGAAAACGAAATCCTCTACGGCCAGAGCTTCGAAGTCCCGAAGATGGACGATTTCGTTCTGCCGATCGGCAAGGCGCGCATCCACAAGAAGGGCAACGACGTCACCGTCGTCTCCTTCGGCATCGGCATGACCTATGCGCTGAAGGCGATCGCGGAACTCGAGAAGGACGGCATCGATGTCGAACTGATCGACCTTCGCACCATCCGCCCGATGGACCTGCCGACCATCATCGAATCGGTCAAGAAGACCGGCCGCCTCGTCGTGGTGGAAGAGGGCTTCCCGCAGTCTTCCGTCGGCTCCGAGATCGCGACCCGCGTCATGCAGCAGGCCTTCGACTATCTCGATGCGCCGATCCTGACGATCGCCGGCAAGGACGTTCCGATGCCCTACGCCGCAAACCTCGAAAAGCTGGCGCTTCCGAACGTCGGCGAAGTCGTCCAGGCGGTCAAAACCGTCTGCTACAAATAAGGGGAGGGTCGAAGTATGCCGATCAACATTACGATGCCGGCCCTTTCGCCCACCATGGAAGAGGGCAATCTTGCCAAGTGGCTGGTCAAGGAAGGCGACACCGTGAAATCCGGTGACGTCATTGCCGAGATCGAGACCGACAAGGCAACGATGGAAGTCGAAGCCGTCGACGAGGGCGTTGTCGCCAAGCTCGTCGTTCCCGCCGGTACGGAAGGCGTGAAGGTCAATAGCCTCATCGCCATCCTCGCCGCCGATGGCGAAGATGTGTCTGCTGCCGCTGCCGGCGGCGGTTCGGCCGCGCCGAAGGCGGAAGCCAAGGCTGCGGAAGCACCGAAGGAAGCCGAAAAGACGGCTGCCGCCGCTCCGGCGCCCGTTGCTGCCGCTCCGGCGGCTGCGCAGAACCATGGTGGCAGCGGCCTGTTCTCCTCGCCGCTCGCCCGCCGCATCGCCAAGGATGCCGGCCTCGACATCAAGTCGGTCACCGGTTCCGGCCCGCATGGCCGCGTGGTCAAGGGTGACGTCGAGAAGGCGATTGCCTCCGGCGGTGCCAAGCCCGCCGCTGCCGCTGCCGCAGCCCCGGCTGCTGCCGCAGCCCCGGCTGCTGCCGCTGCCCCCAAGGGCATGTCGGAAGAGGCCGTGCTCAAGCTGTTCGAGGCCGGTTCCTACGAGCTCGTGCCGCATGACGGCATGCGCAAGACCATTGCCAAGCGCCTGCAGGAATCCAAGCAGACGATCCCGCACTTCTACGTTTCCGTGGATGTCGAGCTCGATGCCCTTCTGGCCCTTCGCGCCCAGATCAACGGTTCCGCACCGGAGAAGGACGGCAAGCCGGCCTACAAGCTCTCGGTCAACGACATGGTCATCAAGGCCATGGCGCTTGCGCTGCGCGACGTGCCGGATGCCAACGTGTCCTGGACCGACACGAACATGGTCAAGCACAAGCACGCGGATGTCGGCGTCGCCGTCTCCATCCCGGGCGGCCTGATCACGCCGATCATCCGCAGCGCGGAACTGAAGAGCCTGTCGGCCATCTCCAACGAGATGAAGGACCTCGGCAAGCGCGCCAAGGAACGCAAGCTGAAGCCCGAAGAGTACCAGGGCGGCACGACCGCTGTGTCCAACATGGGCATGATGGGCGTCTCGAACTTCGCCGCCGTCGTCAACCCGCCGCATGCGACGATCCTGGCGGTAGGTGCCGGCACGGAACGCGTCGTGGTCAAGAAGGGCCAGATGGTCATCGTCAACGCGATGACGGTCACGCTCTCCACCGACCATCGCTGCGTGGATGGTGCGCTCGGCGCCGAACTGCTCGGTGCGTTCAAGCGCTACATCGAAAGCCCGATGGGGATGCTCGTCTGATAGCGGGGTGCGGCCATGAAGACGGTTCTCTGCTACGGCGACAGCCTGACCTGGGGTTACAACGCGGAAACGCTCGACCGGCATGCCTTCGAGGATCGCTGGCCGAGCGTGCTCGCCAAAGCCCTGGGACCTGATGTCACCGTGATCGCGGAGGGCCTCAACGGCCGCACCACCGCCTATGACGACCATCTGGCAGACTGCGAGCGCAATGGCGCGCGCATTCTGCCGACGATTCTGCACAGCCACGATCCGATCGACCTCGTCATCCTGTTCCTCGGGGCCAATGACATGAAGCCGACCATCTGCGGCACGGCCTTCGGCGCCGTGCAGGGCATGGAGCGGCTGGTGGAGCTGGTGCGCCACCACGCGTGGTCGTTCGATAGCGCGGAGGGGCCGGAGGTGCTCGTCGTCTCCCCGCCGCAGCTTTGCGAAACGGCCAACACCGCCTTCGCGGCGATGTTTGCAGGCGGTGTCGAGCAATCGGCCATGCTGGCGACGCTCTATGCGGACCTGGCGGATGAAACCGGCTGCGGCTTCTTCGATGCCGGCTCGGTCGCGGAAACGACGCCGCTCGACGGCGTGCATCTCGATGCGAAGAACACACGCGCAATCGGCAAGGGCCTCGAGCCGGTCGTGCGCATGATGCTCGGATTGTGAAATTCTAGAGAACGTGAGACGCGGCTATAGGCCCGCGCGAGAAACAAGGCAGGAAACGACATGGCTCAGACTTACGACGTCATCGTTATCGGTTCGGGTCCCGGCGGCTACATCGCCGCGATCCGTGCAGCACAGCTCGGCCTGAAGACGGCCATCGTGGAGCGCGAGCATCTCGCCGGCATCTGCTCCAACTGGGGCTGCATTCCGACCAAGGCGCTGCTGCGCTCGGCCGAAATCTTCCACTACGCTCAGCACCCCGGCGACTACGGCATCAAGGTTGAGGGAACGGTGACGCCGGACCTGAAGGCCATCGTCGCCCGCTCGCGCGGCATTGCCCAGCGCATGAACGGCGGCGTCGGCTTCCTGATGAAGAAGAACAAGGTCGACATCATCTGGGGCGAGGCCAAGATCACCAAGCCGGGCGAGATCGTCGTTTCCAAGACGACGAAGGCGATCCAGCAGCCGCAGGCGCCGCTGCCGAAGAACGTTCTGCCCGAAGGCACCTACACCGCCAAGAACATCGTCATCGCCACGGGTGCGCGTCCACGCGCGCTGCCGGGCATCGAGCCGGATGGCAAGCTGATCTGGACCTATTTCGAGGCGATGAAGCCGGAGGAAATGCCGAAGTCGCTGCTCGTCATGGGCTCGGGCGCCATCGGCATCGAATTCGCCTCCTTCTACCGCACGCTCGGCGTCGATGTGACGGTCGTCGAAGTGATGAAGACGGTCATGCCGGTCGAGGACGTCGAAATCTCGGCGCTTGCCAAGAAGCAGTTCGAAAAGCAGGGCATGAAGATCCACCTGGAGGCCAAGGTCGCCAAGGTGGAGAAGGGTGCCAACTCGATTACCGCCCATGTCGAGATGAAGGACGGCAAGGTCGAGAAGATCACGGCCGACCGCATGATCTCCGCCGTCGGCGTGCAGGCCAATATCGAGAATATCGGCCTTGAGGCGATCGGCGTGAAGACCGATCGCGGCTTCATCGCCATCGACGGCTACGGCAAGACCAACGTGCCCGGAATCTACGCCATCGGTGACGTCGCCGGTCCGCCGATGCTCGCCCACAAGGCCGAGCACGAGGCCGTCATCTGCATCGAGAAGATCGCCGGCCTGCCCAACGTCCATCCGATGGACAAGTCCAAAATCCCGGGCTGCACTTATTGCCACCCGCAGGTCGCCTCCGTCGGCCTCACGGAAGCCAAGGCCAAGGAGCAGGGCCGCGACGTCAGGGTCGGCCGCTTCACCTTCGCCGGCAACGGCAAGGCCGTGGCGCTCGGCGAGGACCAGGGCATGGTCAAGACGATCTTCGACAAGAAGACCGGCGAACTGCTCGGCGCCCATATGGTCGGCGCCGAAGTGACCGAAATGATCCAGGGCTTTGTTGTCGCCATGAACCTGGAAACGACTGAGGAAGAGCTGATGCACACGATCTTCCCGCATCCGACGATCTCGGAAACGATGAAGGAAAGCGTGCTCGATGCCTATAGGCGTGCGCTCAACGCTTGAACGTGCTAAAGCCCGCCTCCACATGAGGCGGGCTCGCTTTTTCAGTGTCCGCAGGACAGGCGCAACAGCCTGCTAGGAAGTGGATAGACATGGTCACCATTCTCGACCGCACCAAACTCGACCCCGACGCCAAGCGGGTGCGCCACCCGGAAAAGGCCAAGCGGCCCGACACGGAAGTGCTGCGCAAGCCGGAATGGATCCGCGTCAAGGCGCCGGTCTCCAAGGGCTATCAGGAAACGCGCGATCTGGTGCGCTCGCATAAGCTGGTGACGGTCTGCGAGGAAGCGGGCTGCCCGAACATTGGCGAGTGCTGGGACAAGAAGCACGCGACCTTCATGATCATGG
>CBFGOD010000365.1:0-4799 GCA_965650295.1 uncultured Shinella sp.
CTGCATTCCTATCTGGCGGGCGTTGTCGTCGATGACAACACGCTCGCGATGGATGCCTTCCTTCAGGTCGGGCCCGGCAGCCATTTCCTCGGCTGCGACCACACGATGCGCAACTACCAGACGGCCTTCTGGGATTCGACACTCTCCGATAACGAGCCCTTCGAGAAATGGAGCGAGGAGGGCGGCTCGACCGACATCGCGACCCGCGCCAACCGGCAATGGAAGAAGACGCTCGCCGAATACGAGGCCCCGCCGCTCGACGTGGCGATCGACGAGGCGCTGCGCGATTACATGGACCGCAAGAAGGCCGCGATGGCCGACGCCTGGTATTGAGGCTTTCAACAACCGCAGTGCGTCCGGTAAAGACCCCTCCCTAATCCCTCCCCACAAGGGGGAGGGACTTAACGTGCGGCAGGCTCGGCGAAAAAATTGTTCGTGAGAGCAGGCTGGTAGCCTTTCTCCCCCCTTGTGGGGGAGATGCCGCCAGGCAGAGGGGGTTTTTGCGACTGCCATGTCCTCATGGCCAGATGCCCGGCAGGGCAGAGGGGGTTGCCCCACATTACAGAAAAAACCCGGTGGCGCAGGGAGCGCCACCGGGCTGGAGGTCAGAAGGCTGAGGCTTATTCAACCGGCTGGGTCGTGGCCGGAGCCGTGCCCGTATCGGTCGTCGACGCGGTCGTCGAGTTATCGACCGGGGTATTGGCCTGGCGTTCGGCGACCTGCTGCGACTTGGTCTTGAATTCCGGCGCAGCCTGCAGGCTTTCAGCGGTTTCCGTGGTCGTCAGCTTGACGTCGTCGGAGTCCGGAACCTGGGTGATCGCGATCTTTTCGAACGGAACGGCGACCCACTTTTCACCGATGCCCAGGAAGCCGCCGACACCGATGATGGCTGCGTCAACGCCACCGGTCTTGGCCATGATCAGGTCGGAGATCTTGCCGATGCTTTCATCGCTGCTGTTGTAGACAGACTGGCCGATATAGGTGTTGGCGCTGATCTGCTCATCCGACTGGGCCGTCAGATAGTCGCCACCAGCGGCCGGAGCCTGGGCGGTGTCTTCCGTGGCGGTACCCGTTGCCGGGGTCTGAGCCGTATCCTCGGTTGCCGTGCCGGTGGCCGGCGTCTGGGCCGTGTCTTCGGTCGGCGTCGTGGTCGGGTTGGCGGCGGTATCGCCCGGGGTCGTGCCCGTGGCGGCGTCACCGGTCATGCCCGGCTGCTGCTCCATGGTCTGGGTCTGGTCGGTCGCGGGCTTGGTGGTGTCCTGCGCATAGGCCGCCGGAGCAAGGGCCGCACCGAGGAAAATTGCACTGGCGGCAACGGAAGTCAGAAGCTTGTTGGTCATTTGGAACCTGCCTTTTCGTCTCTCGTTGGCATCAAGGTGCGGCGGTGTTTGAAAGGCCGTCCGCACCCGCTGATGTCTAGAAAACGACGACACCCCGGTTTGGTTCCGATGAAAATTGCCTTCTTTTTGATCGGACCGATACTTAAGCTATGCATAAAAAACGGCTCCGGATGGGGAAATCCGGAGCCGCAGGACTGGCTTTCGCGTGATCGGGCGCTGTCTCAGATCGAGAATTTCGGCTCGAACCGGCCTTTGACGGCGATGCCGAGTTCGAAGGTTTTGCCGGCATGGGGATCGGCAAGGCGTGCGGCTTCATCCATGTCCGCCCAGGCCGATGTCACCAGCAGGCGGTCGGCCTTCGCGCCGATAAAGGCCGGGCAGCTCGACTGCGTGGCGGGCACGCTGTAGCGCGCGACCTTCGTGCCGTCGGGCTTGTAGACATCGACCGCACCCTGGCCCCAGCGGGCATTCCAGATGAGACCGTCGGCATCGCAGACCGAGCCATCCACGTCGCCCGGCTCGCCGCTTTGATCGGAGAAGACCTGCGGTTCGCCAGCGGGAAGGCCGGTTTTCGGATCGAGCGGCACGCGCATGATCCTGTTGACAGCAGAATCAACAAAATAGCCGGTCGTGCCATCCGGCGAAAAGCAGATGCCGTTGGGAATGGTGACGTCGGCAAACAGCTTGGTGACCGTCGTGCCGGCCACGTGATAGATCGCGCCGGAATGCTTTTGCGCCGTGCGGCCCATCGTGCTCGCCCAGAGCGCGCCGGAGGGGTGTACGCGGCCGTCGTTCGAGCGGTTTTCGGCCTTGTCTTCGAGCTTCGCGAAGGGGGCCAGCGTGCCGTCGGCGACGCTGCGGATGAACAGGCCCTGATCGGAAACGATGAGCTGACGTCCGGCATCGATAACCGCGAGCACGCTGCCCAGGAAGGGCAGGTCGTGCACGGTCTTCTTCAAGGTCGCGAGATGCAGCTCGTGCAGCTTCTGGCCCTTGATGTCGAACCAGAACGCCGTGTCGGTCGCCGGATCATAGGTCGGGCCTTCGCCGAGCTGGCAGTCGACCGCGTCGAGGATACGGCCGGTGAAGGAATGGCTGTCGGTCATCGGCTGGCTCCATAGACGGCGTCATAGGCTTCGATCGTTGCCTTGGCCCGCGCCCGCACCTCGTCGGCGCCCATGCCGATCTTGTAGAGGCTGGAGCCGAGGCCGAAGCTGCGGATGCCGATGGCGGCATAATCGCCGAAATTCTTTTCCGACACGCCGCCGACGGCTGCGATCTCCAGTTCAGCCGGCAGCACGGCACGGATGGCCTGGATGCCGGACGGGCCGAGCACGCTGGCGGGGAAGAATTTCAGGCCGGTCGCGCCGGCGCGTGCGGCAGCCAGCGCCTCGGTCGGCGTGAAGACGCCCGGCATCGTCACCATGCCCTTGGCGGCAGCCGTCGAGATGACGTCGGGCTCGACATTCGGGCTCACCATCAGCTTGCCGCCGACCGCGTCGAGCCTGAGAACGTCTTCCACCGTCAGCACGGTGCCGGCGCCGATCAGGCAGCCTTCCGGCGCCATCTTCGCGGCGATCTCGATGGACTTGAACGGCTCGGGCGAGTTGAGCGGGATTTCGATGGCGGTAAAGCCGGTCTCGATCAGCGCGCCGACCACGGCTTCCGTCTCGCTCGGCTTCAGGCCGCGCAGGATGGCGATCAGCGGATATTTCATCGGGGGAAAGGGGATGCGGCTCATCTGTCTGCTTTCGTGGGGAGAAATTAGAGGGACCAGAGCGCCTTGGCGCCCGCGGCAAGGCCGTTTCGCACGGCGGTATCGGCATCGATGACGACGGGCGCAAGGCCCGCGGCGGCAAGCGCTTCACCATAGAGCGTGCCGAGCCCGCCGGAAACGACCAGTGCGACGGGCGTGCCCTCGGCGACAAGCGACAGCGCACCGGCGATTTCCAGCCCGATCAGCGTGCCGGAGAGGCGGGCCTTCGCATCGTCGGGCGTGAGGCCGGCGATGAGGGCGCCGGCCCTTACGGAAAACAGCTGGCTCGTCGCCAGCGCCGCGTTTTTAACCATGCGGCTGACGGCGGTGCGGAAGGCCTTGCTGCCGCCGGAGACCGGGCCGGCCTCGGCAATCGAATGGCTGAGGATAGTGTTCTTCGCGATGGCGTCGAACAGTTCGCCCGTCATGAAGGTCGAGAAACCTTCGACCCGGCCGCCCGAAAGGCGCACCCATTTGCTGTGCGTGCCGGGCATGCAGACGAGGTGATCGCCATTGCCGAGTTCGCCGGCGGCGCCGAGGAGCTGCGTTTCCTCGCCGCGGATGACATCCGGTGCCGTCGGGTCGCGTTGGGCAAGGCCGGGCAGGATGCGGATATCGGCGTCGATACCGGGAATGCGCACGGCGGCGGCCGGAATATCGAGAAGGGCGGCGGGCGTGTCGAGATAACCGGCCTCGACCCAGCCCTGCTTGGCCCCGGCCATGCCGCAGATCAGGACGGGCAGACCCGCCGTCGCGGCGATGGCGGAGAGGTGGCTGTTCAGGACCTCCGCAAAACCCGTGCGGGCGGCGGTCGTCATGCCTTCGCCGCTGCGGCGTTCGGCGAGCACGCCGCCATCCTTGCCGATGAGCCAGAGGCGGAAGCTGGAGGTTCCCCAGTCGACCGCGACATAAGCGGGTTCAGTCATCAGAGCATGCCTCCATCGACAATCAATGTTTGTGCAGTGATGGCGGCGGACGCATCCGACGCCAGGAAAAGACAGGGACCGACCAGGTCGTCGGCGATGAGCGAGCGCTTGAGGCATTGCCGTGCAATGCCGCCGGCAATATCGGCCTCGTCGATCCACAGGCGCTTCTGCCGCTCCGTCAGCACCATGCCGGGCAGGATGGCGTTGATGCGGATGTTGGCCGGACCGAGTTTGCCGGCGAGCGATTTCGTCAGGCCGACGATGCCGGCCTTGGCCGCCGCATAGCCGGGAAGCTCGCCCATATTGAGCAGATAGGCGATGGAGGAAAAATTGACGATCGCGCCGCCGCCGGCCTTCTGCATATGCGGTGCGACCGCCTGAGCGGCGAAGAAATGATGGCGGAGGTTGACCGACTGGTTCTCGTCCCAGTCGTCGGGCTCGACGGTCTCAAGATCATGCCGGTCGTCGCGTGCGGCATTGTTGACGAGGACGCGCAGGCCGCCGAGTACATCCGCCGCCTCGGCGACGGCCGTGCGCAGTGCCGCGATGTCGCGGAGATCCACCCTTATATAATGGGGACGATGCGCGACCTTGCCGTCGAGCTCTGCAACGAGCGCCCGGCTGTCCGCTTCGGCGATGTCGAGGAAGGCGACGCGGGCACCCTGGGCGGCAAAGCCGGCCACTAGGGCCGCGCCGATGCCCGAGCCGCCGCCGGTGATGAGCACGCCCTGTCCGACAAGGTCGGGATAACGGCCGGCCATGGTTTTCTCCAAATTG
>CBFGOD010000366.1:0-4778 GCA_965650295.1 uncultured Shinella sp.
AGTTGCGTGGCGCTTTCGGCCTGCCGGAAAACGCCACACCGCATGCGCTGCGCCACTCATTCGCCACCCATCTACTGGCCGGCGGCGGCGACCTGCGCACCATTCAGGAACTGCTCGGCCATGCCAGCCTTTCGACGACGCAGGTCTATACCGGCGTCGATTCGGCGCGATTGCTCGAAATATATGACCGGGCGCATCCCCGCGCCTGATCCCGTTAAGGGATTGTGAGGATGAGGCCACTAGGGTCCGCGAAAAATGCACGGAGTTCGACCATGACAGTCCTTCTTCACAAGAGCCGCCTTCTTCTGGCCGATCGCCTCGCCGATGCCGGCCTCTGGCTGATGGCCGCGCTCCACGCGCTGATCGCCCTCTCCTTCCTCGTCGTGCTCGCCGGCCTCTCCCCGACGCGGGCAGAGGATCTGCCGACCTGCACCGGCAACAACCTGCTGACGAAATACGAGAAGGAGGATCCGGCCGGCTACGCCAAGCTGCGCGCCGAGGCCGACGCCACGCCGAACGGCAAGGCGATCTTCTGGAAGATCGAAAAGGAGGGCAAGTCCGCCTCCTGGCTGCTCGGCACCATGCATGTGACAGACCCGCGCGTGCTCGCCATGCCGGAGGCCGCCCGCACCGCCTATGACAAGGCCGCGACTGTCATCGTCGAATCCGACGAGATCACCGACGAGAAGAAGGCGGGGGCCGCGATGATGGCCCGGCCCGATCTCATCATGTTCACCGATGGCAAGTCGATCACCGATTTCCTTAACCCCGAGGAAAAGGAAAAGCTGGAGAAGGGCCTGAAGGGCCGCGGCCTGTCGCTTGCCGCCGTCGGCCGCATGAAGCCCTGGATGCTGATGAGCTTCGTGGCGCTGCCCGCCTGCGAAATCGCCCGCAAGACCGCCGGCGCCGCCTTCCTCGACCAGCAGCTCGCCAAGAATGCGCTCGCCGAGGGCAAGGTGCTGAAGGGCCTGGAAACGCTGATCGAGCAGATTTCCGCGCTGGATTCGCTCGCCGTCGAGCCGCAGATCAAGGGCCTCGTGCAGACCGTCGAGCTCGGCGATGGCCTGAAGGACGTCATCGAGACGATGAGCCAGCTCTACCTCTCCGGCGATACCGGCATGATCATGCCGATGATGCGCGCGGCCACCCCCGAAGGCGACGGCGCGGATGCCTATGCCGAGTTCGAACAGCGCATCATCGTCGATCGCAACCATACGATGGCCGATCGCGCGACACCGACCCTCGATGAGGGCAATGTCTTCATGGCCGTCGGCGCACTGCATCTCGCCGGCCCGGAAGGCGTGGTCGAACTGCTGCGCAAGAAGGGCTTTACCGTTACAGCGGTCGACTAGGCCGTAGCGCCCGCCGGCCGATGCCCGACAACATGGTGCGCACGATCAGCTTGTGAAACGGCATGACAGCGGCGAGATAGAGCCGGCCGAGCAGGTTGTTGCGGTGAACGAGCGTCATCACGCTCAAGGTCTGGCCGGAGGGCCGGTCGGCCATCACGTCGATGACGATGCGGAAATCGAGATGCCGGTCGTCGAAACCGAGCACGACGCGCTCATCGGTCGCACTCACCACCGGAAAACCACCGATCTCCGTCTCCGAGGTCTTCACCTCCTCGGCCGCGCCCTTCAGTCCGAAGGGCGCCACGATGGCATTGCGCAGCACCATCAGCCTGCGCACCCAGCCCGGCGGATGTTCCAGCGCCAGCCGCGCCGCCTCGCGCGCCGTCAGGTGCTCGACCGGCAGGCCGAGCGTGAAACGGTCCGCCCAGTCGGCAGCGGGGAGCAACGGGTGCGGCAGGGAAACGGGTCGCGATACCGGAGACATGAAACCATCCTTTGTGACCTTCATGCTGCGCCGGTTCGCAGAACGAAAACAGGCGGCTGGTTGTCGCAGCCGCCTGAAGAATGTCCAACCGAGGCGAAACGCTTCGGTGTCCGATCACATATGGATCGGCTTGAAGAAGGTCGCGAGCGCGGCTTCCTTGACGGCTTCCGACATGGTCGGATGGGCGTGGCAGGTGCGGCCGAGATCTTCCGAGGAGCCGCCGAATTCCATCAGCACGGCGGCCTCGTGGATCATCTCGCCGGCGCCGAAGCCGACGATATGCACGCCGAGAACGCGGTCGGTATCCTTGTCGGCAAGAACCTTCACGAAACCGTCCGTCGCCAGCATGGCGCGGGCGCGGCCATTGGCGGTAAACGGGAACTTGCCGGCCTTGTAGGCAATGCCTGCGGCCTTCAGTTCTTCCTCGGTCTTGCCGACGGAGGCGACTTCCGGCTGCGTGTAGACGACGCCGGGGATGACGTCGTAATTCACATGGCCGGCCTGGCCGGCGAGGATTTCGGCGACGGCGACACCCTCGTCTTCCGCCTTGTGGGCGAGCATCGGGCCGCGCACGACGTCGCCGAGCGCATAGATGCCGGGGACATTGGTCTGGAAGTGCTTGTCGATCTCGACGCGGCCGCGATTGTCGAGCGCCACGCCGGCTTCCTTGAGGCCGAGGCCTTCGGTGTAGGGCTTGCGGCCGGTGGCGATCAGCACGACGTCGGCGTCGATGGTGGTGGCATCACCGCCCTTGACCGGCTCGAACGTTACCTTGGCGCCCGAACCCGCCTTTTCGACGCCCGTCACCTTGGCGCCGAGCTTGAAGTCCATGCCCTGCTTGGCCAGCATGCGCTGGAACTGCTTGGAGACGTCGCCGTCCATGCCGCCGAGAATGGTGTCGAGATATTCGACGACCGTGACCTTGGCGCCGAGGCGCGCCCAGACCGAGCCGAGCTCGAGGCCGATGACGCCGCCGCCGACGACGACCAGATGGCCCGGCACCTTCTCAAGCGCGATGCCGCCCGTCGAGGAGACGATGACCGTCTCATCGATCTCGACCTGCACGCCCGGAATGCCGGCAACGTCGGAACCGGTGGCGATCACGATGTTCTTCGTTTCGAGGACCTGCTCTTCGCCCTTGTCATTGGTGACGGAGACCTTGCCCGCACCCAGCACCTTGCCGGTGCCCTGGATGCCGTCGATCTTGTTCTTCTTGAACAGGAAGGCGACGCCATCGACATTCGACTTCACCGTCGCATCCTTGTGCGCCATCATCTTGGCGAGGTTCAGCGTCGGCTTCACGCCCTCGATGCCGAGCGCATCCATGCCATGGGCGGCGTGGCTGTAAGTTTCCGAGGCATGCAGCAGCGCCTTGGAGGGGATGCAGCCGACATTGAGGCAGGTGCCGCCATAGGTGGTGCGCTTTTCGACCACCGCGACCTTCAGGCCGAGCTGGGCCGCCTTGATGGCGCAAACGTAGCCGCCGGGGCCGGAACCGATAACGATGAGATCATATGCCATGACAAGTCCTTCCTGCGCGGGGCCTAGCGGCCGCCGCTGACGTTGAGGGCGGCACCCGTCACATAGGATGCCGCATCGGAGAGAAGATAGAGAATGGATCCCGCGACCTCATCGGCCGTGCCCGGCCGCTGCATCGGGATGAGCGACGCCATGTCGCGCGCACGATCCGGCAGGCCGCCGGAGGCGTGGATGTCCGTATCGATGATGCCGGGGCGCACGAGATTGACGCGCACGCCCTCTGCCGCGACTTCGCGGGCGAGACCGACGGTGAAGCTCTCGATGGCCCCCTTGCTGGCGGCATAATCGACATATTGCCCGGCCGCACCCAATTGCGCGGCGACGGACGACAGATTGACGATCGAACCACCCGTGCCGCCATGGCGTGTCGACATGCGGCGCACGGCCTCCTGCGCGCAGCGGATCGAGCCCATGACATTGACGGCGAACATGCGCTCCAGCCGCTCGGACGACATCTCGTCGACGCGCTGCGGCGTCGCGACGATGCCGGCATTGTTCACGAGCCCGTCGAGCCGGCCGAAGGTGCCGTCGATGGTGGAGAAGATATTGGCAAGACCGAGTTCGCTGCCGACATCGCCCTGAACCGGGATCGCCGATCCTCCCGCCGCATGGATCTCCGCCACGACAGCCTCCGCCGCTTCCAGATTGGCGACATAGTTCACCGCAACCTGCCAGCCGGCCGCACCCGCCATACGGCACACACTGGCGCCGATGCCGCGGCTACCGCCGGTGACGAGGAGAACGGGCGCTTCCTTCATGCCGTGCATCCCTTCTGGCGGAAGACATCCTCCGGCACGACCTTCGCCTTGCCCTGATCCCAGAGCGCCGAATAGCGCAGCGATGGGCCGAAGCCCGAGAGCAGCAGGCTTTGCGCCGCCTTGGCACCTTGATCGGGCACGAGGTTGGCATCCTCAGCCACGTCGAGCGTGTAGATAACGCCTTCCCAGATGGTGCAGGCGGCGATCTCCTCGCCGGTCACGTCCCCCTCGGGGCAATTGTGCATGATCATGCCGTTCGAGCGGGCGGGATCACCGGGCATGACGATGCCATCCAGCACCAGACCGCTTGCCAGGATCTTCAGCTTGAAATGATGGCTGGTCGCCGCCGCATCGGAACCAACCGGTTCGAAGGTCAGCTCATAGGCCCCGTCGCGATCCGCATAGATCGCGTGGTCCTGCCGGCACTCCGCCGCTGAAGCGGCGGTCGCAATAAGCAGACCGGTAAGGACAAGGGCGGCGCGCATGGATCAGTGGGCCTTTTCCGTCGCGAGCTTGATGCCGAGCGCGATGAAGACGAGGCCGCTGGTGCGGTCGATCCACTGGCTGGCGCGCGAGAAGGCGGCCCGCATGCGCGGCGTCGTCATGAAGAGCGAGACGCCGACGAACCAGGCGATGAGGCAGGTC
>CBFGOD010000367.1:0-4767 GCA_965650295.1 uncultured Shinella sp.
CGATCATCACCGGCACCGGCCGCGCTGCCGAACTCGGCGTGCTCTTCCGCCAGGGCACGGCGCTGCAAACGCTCGAAGCAACGGACATCGTCGCCGTCGACAAGACCGGCACGCTGACGCTCGGCCATCCGACCTTGACCGAAATTATTCCGGCGGAGGGTTTTGCGCGCGAAGAGGTACTCGCCCTAGTCGCTGCTGCGGAAGTCCATTCGGAGCATCCGATTGCTGCCGCCATTCACGAGGCCGCGGTGAACGAGGGGGTCGAGCTTTCCGCAGCCGGCGATTTCGTGGCGATCTCCGGCCAAGGCATCTCGGCCGTCGTCGCCGGCCGAAAGGTGCAGGCGGGCTCCGCAGGGTTCGTGAACTCCCTCGGACTCGACACCTCCGTCTTCGCTGACGATGCCGAGCGGCTGGCCGCCGAGGGTGCCTCGCCGCTTTATGCTGCCATCGACGGCAGGCTTGCGGCCCTGTTCGCCGTCACCGATCCGGTCAAACCGACGACGAAGGAGGCCGTGTCGGCGCTGAGGGCGCTCGGCATCGAGGTCGCGATGATTACGGGCGACAACCGCCGCACCGCCGAGGCCGTGGCCGCGAAGCTCGGGATCGGCAAGGTAATGGCCGAGGTCCTGCCCGATGGCAAGGTAGCCGCCGTGAAGGCGCTTTCCGCCGATGGGGCAAAGAAAGTCGCCTTCGTCGGCGATGGCATCAACGATGCACCGGCGCTGGCGGCGGCCGACACGGGCATTGCCATCGGCACCGGCACGGACGTGGCCATCGAAAGCGCCGACATCGTGCTGATGGCCGGCGACATGCGCGGTGTCGCCGTCGGTATCGCCCTGTCGCGGGCGACCATGCGCAACATAAGGCAGAACCTGTTCTGGGCGTTCGGTTATAATGTCGCCCTGGTCCCGGTTGCTGCGGGTTTCCTCTATCCGTCTTTCGGCATCCAGCTTTCCCCGGCGCTGGCGGCGGGTGCCATGGCGCTGTCCAGCGTCTTCGTCGTCTCGAATGCGCTGCGCCTCAAGCGCTTCAAGCTGCCGTTCCATAAGGGAGATCAGGCATGAATATCGGCGAAGCGGCGGAGACGACGGGCGTGACGCCCAAGATGATCCGGCATTACGAGCAGATCGGCCTCATTCGCGCCGCCGGCCGCACCGGCTCCGGCTACCGGACCTATGGCCCGAAGGACCTCTCGACCTTGTCCTTCATCCGCCGGTCGCGCGATCTCGGTTTTTCCATCGCACAGATTCGCGACCTGCTGGCGCTCTGGCAGGATCGCGCCCGCGCCTCCGGCGACGTCAAGCGCATCGCCAGCGCCCATATCGATGAAATGAAGGAGAAGATGCGGCTGCTGCAGGAGATGGTGCACACGTTGGAGCACCTCTCCGCCCATTGCCACGGCGACGACCGGCCGGATTGTCCGATCCTCGAGCAGCTTTCGACAGGCAAGGCCGAGGACGGCTGCTGCTAGATCAGGCGGTGGCCGACAGGTGCTCGTGGACGGCAAGCCAGCGGCCGGCGGCATTGCGTGCGAAGACGATTGTTTCCCGCTCGTTGTTCGTCACGGTTTCACCGCCGATGGAGACGTCGGTTTCCACGGCATGGGTGAAGATCGCGACCTCGCCGACGAGCTGGACCTTGCGGTTTGTCGAGCGGCAGGCCAGCACGCGAAAACCGTCCCGTTCCTCCCAGAGCGCCCATTCCGCTTCATAGGCCGCGCGGCCATCGAGCGTGTGGTCGAGATTGTAGAAGAGGAAGGTCGCCTCCGGCGCGAAGGCGGCGAAATAGGCGTCGCGGTCATGCCGGGAAAAAGCATCGACGAGGGACTCGGCGGCGGCGAGAACGGTGGTTTCGTGTTCGGTCATTGCAGTCTCAGACGATCTTGATAGTGCTGATAAGGGTGGCGAGCGGTTCGTGCTGTGCGTTGACGCGGGCCTTCAGGTCCTCGATCGGCATGGCCTCGACCTTGCAGAACTCCATGAACATCAGGTTGAGGTTGTTGAAGAGCACCTCGCCGATGGCCTGGACGTCGATGCTGGCATTGACGACGCCGCGGACCTGCAACGTGCGCACCAACTGCACGACCTGGGCGCAAAGCTGGCCGTCGAGCTCGGTGTAACGGCGGGAGAGCGGCGTTTCCGGCTGCTGGATGGAGATCGCCATCGCCGTGCGCCACATTTCCTTGGAGAGATAGAACAGCGAGTGATCGTAATATTGCTCGATCAGCGTGCGCAGCGCCTCGGCGACGTTGAGCGGCGGATTGGCGACGATGCGCGCGCCGGCTTCCAGTACTTCCGTCACTTCCATGGCGACGGTCGCAACAAGGATGTCACCCTTGTTCTGGTAGTAGTTGTAGAGCGTGCCGACGGAGACTTCCGCCATCTCGGCGATATCCTCGATGCGGGCGCTGTCATAGCCCTGCTCGCGGAACAGCGTCGTCGCGGATTCAAGAATGCGACGGGTCTTGTCCGCCTTCTGTTTTGCGCGCAATCCAGCCATCAGAACCTCCGTTGGAATCTCCTCAAAAATGAGATTGACTTAAAAAATGAACTCGTTCAATCTTTTTCTCAAGGCGTCGTGATGAACGCCATTAGCCAGGGCCAAGAGCTTTCACCCAGAGGGAACGATAATGACGAAAACCATTTTTGGCGGGCTCTCCCGCCGCATGCTCCTTGCCACCGCCGCCGCCCTTTCGCTTGCTCCTGCTGCCGCGAGCGCGCAGGACGAACTGAACGCTCTCGTCTGGTGCGACCATACCGATCCGGCGCTGGTCGAGCCTTTCGAGAAGGCCAACAACGTCAAGGTCAATCTCAAGGAGTATGAGGGCACGGGCGCTGCGATCTCGATCATTGAGCAATCCCGTCCCGGTGATTGGGATGTGCTGGTCATCGACGCCGTCGACGTGCCGCGCGCGATCGACATGGACATTCTCGGCGAAATGCCGGCCGGCAAGCTGCCGCTGAACGATCTCTTCCCGGAAGTCCGCATGGATGCGACGACGACGAAGGACGGCAAGGTCTACGCGGTCACCGAAAAATTCGGCTACAACACGATTTCCTACGACAAGACCAAGGTCGATCCGGCCGATATGGAAGACCTTTCGGTCGTCTGGTCGGACAAATACAAGGGCCGTATCGCGCTCTATGACTATTACCTCCCGATGGTCGGCCTGACGGCCGTCGGCATCGGCAAGAAGACCGCCGATCTCAAGCAGGACGACCTGCCGGCGATCAAGGAAAAGCTGTTCGAAATGAAGAAGTTCGCCCGCCAGGTGAGCGACGTCGTCGCCTCGCAGACGGCGCTGGCGACCGGCGAAGTCGATATCGTGGTGGGCGGCGGCGAATGGCTGACGGCCGGCCTTTCGGCGGAAAAGCCGAACCTCGACTGGACGATCCCGAAGCAGGGCGCGCTACGCTGGGCACAGTCGATCGGCGTCTTCAAGGATTCGGAAAAGCAGGATCTCGCGTTGAAATTCGTGCAGTACATCGTCAGCCCCGAGGGCCAGGCACGGCTTGCGACCTCCTCCTGCTACTGGGCGATGCCGGCCAATGCCAAGGCGGGTGAACACCTGAGCGACCAGCAGAAGACGGCGCTGCGCTGGGACAAGCAGCCGGAATATCTGAAGAACTCTCAGCTCTACCCGGTCGCCGATGCCGATATGGACGCGGCGATGCAGGACATCTGGACGGAAACGCTCCAGCAGTAAGGTTGGTGCGGATGGGTGGATCCTCGGGTCAAGCCCGGGGATGACGGTGGGGAGGTTGTGTTGCCTGCCCATCGAACGGTGCGGCTCGCCGCGCCGTTGCTTTGAGCGCCAAACCTTTCTTCTTTCGTCATCCTCGGGCTCGACCCGAGGATCCACGCTCCGAGCACTTTATGAGCAAGGAACCGCAACCCCATGACCGCCACTGCCCTCGAACGCACGGAGCGCCGCAAGGCCTGGGCCTTCGCTCTACCGGCCCTCCTCTGGACGGGGTTCTTCTTCCTCGTGCCCTTCGCCTATATGGCGGCAATCAGCTTCTGGACGCGGCAGGGACGCGAAATCGTCGCGACCTGGACGCTCGACAACTACATCGCCTTCTTCGGCAAGGCGCATTTTTTCAAGGGCTTGGTCGTCTCGCTGGAAATCACGGCGACGGTGACGGTCATCTCCATCCTGCTCGCCTATCCGCTCGCCTGGATCATCGCCGAGCGCGTGCCGAAGAAATGGCGGCGCTTCGCGCTCATCATGGCGATCCTGCCGTTCTGGACCTCCTATGTGGTGCGCTCCTATTCCTGGCTGCTGGTGCTTTCCAAAGGCGGTGTGGTCAACCAGACGCTGCTTTGGCTCGGCGTGATCGCCGAACCCTTGGAGCTCTCGGCCAACCGCACCGGCACAGTCATCGGCTTCGTGCATTTCTTCGTCATGCTGCTGACGCTGACGATCTATGCCAATCTCATCCAGCTTTCGCCGAACTATCGCCGTGCGGCGGCGGACCTCGGGGCGAATGCTTTCCAGACCTTCTGGTTCGTCGTTCTGCCGCTGACGCTGCCCGGCATCATGGTCGGCGCCTTCCTGACCTTCGTTCTGTGCATCGGCGACTACATCACGCCGCAGATCCTCGGCGGCAACAACGAGCTGGTGCTGCCGCAGGGCATCATGTTGCAACTCGGAAGGCGGGCGGATTTTCCGATGGCGGCCGCCCTTTCGCTGGTGCTGATGGTCGTCGTCACGCTCGCCTATATCGCCTGCGCGCGCTGGCTGAAGATGGAGAGAACCTGATCATG
>CBFGOD010000368.1:0-4760 GCA_965650295.1 uncultured Shinella sp.
CGACCTGAACGCCCTTGTCGTTCCCGCGAGCTTGCCGCAGGCGCAAACCGAGGTGCTGCCCGGTCTCAACTGCGCGGTTGCCGTCGATCTCACCGTCGAGCAGGAAGATGCATCCGACTGGGGCGAGGCGCTCTACCGCACCAAGCCGGCCGGCCGCAGACCGGCCTCGCTGCGTCTCGTGCCCTACCATCTCTGGGATAACCGTGCGCCCGGCGGCATGCTTGTCTGGCTTCAGGCCGGAAAATAGGACGGGGCTGATGATGAAAGAGGTACGCCCCACGAGCCTGACCCTGACGGATGTGCGCAAGAGCTATGGCAGCCTTGCGGTCATCCACGGCGTCGATCTCACGATCGGTGAGGGCGAATTCGTCGTCTTCGTCGGCCCGTCCGGCTGCGGGAAATCGACGCTCTTGCGCATGATCGCCGGGCTGGAAGAGGTTACCGAAGGCGAAGTCGCCATCAAGGGGCGCGATGTCACCGATCTCGACCCGTCGGATCGCGGCATCGCCATGGTCTTCCAGTCCTATGCGCTTTACCCGCACATGACGGTACGCGACAATCTGGCGTTCGGCCTGAAAATGGCGCGCACCGACGGGGCGGAAATCGACCGTCGTGTCGGGCAGGCCGCCGCGATCCTCAAGATCGAGCATTTGCTGGATCGGCGGCCGGGCCAGCTTTCCGGCGGCCAGCGGCAGCGCGTGGCGATCGGCCGAGCCATCGTGCGCAAGCCGGATGTCTTCCTGTTCGACGAGCCGCTGTCCAATCTCGACGCGGAACTGCGCGTTTCCATGCGCATCGAAATCGCCCGGCTGCACCGGGACCTCGGCAACACGATGATCTATGTGACGCATGACCAGACCGAGGCCATGACGCTTGCCGACCGCATCGTCATCCTGCGCGACGGCCGCATCGAGCAGGTCGGCACGCCGCGACAGGTCTATGAAGATCCGGCCAATACCTTCGTCGCCGGCTTCATCGGCTCCCCGCGCATGAACCTGCTGGAAGGGATATGGACACAAGGCGCCGTCCAACTGGGGGAGACCTTGCTGCCAGCTCCGGTGCTCCAGACCAGCCTTTCCGAAAAAACGCCGCTGACCCTCGGCATACGACCGGAACACATTCTGATCTCTACTGACCGGATAGAGGGGTTGCCTGCCGTCGTGGAATTCAGCGAATATCTTGGCGGAACGTGCTACGTCTACTGCCGGCTCGCGGAAGGGCAGAGCGTCACCATCGAAAGCCGGGGCGACCTGCAGCCGGTGGCGGGCGACAGCATATGGCTCACTTTTCCCGCCGCACGAAGCTTCATATTCGACGGAAAGGGCCAACGCCTCCGGTAATACGATAACCGTCCCTGTGGCCCATAGCTCGGGAGCTATATTTATTCAGGAGCGGGCATTTTCATCCGCGATCGGGACAAACATGCCAAGCTTGATGTCCTTGAGAACGACATTGGTATGCATACGTTTGATTTGCGGGTTTTCCGCCATCAGGTTGGCCGCGATCTCGTCATAGTGGCCGACGTCCCGGGCGGTAATGATCGCGATGAGATCGACCGCGCCGGTGACGTAGTAGACCTGCTGGATATGTGCCTGCCTGGCCAGCCACCCGCGGAACCGTGACAGGGCGTCGTAGTTCTCCCGCTCGATTTCCATGCCGGTGATGAAGGTCATCGGGTTGCCCGCGACCTTGCGATCGACCAGTGCGATCTCGGCGGTAATGATGCCGGTTTCGCGCATTCTCTTCAGCCGCCGCTGCACGGCGGATGCGGAGAGGCCGACGCGGTCGCCGATCGCTTCAGCCTTCATCTGGCAGTCGACCTGAATGATGCTGAGGATCTTGCGGTCGAAATCGTCGATCGGTTCCATCGGTGTATTTCCTTGCGGTGCATTTTCGCACCGGATCATATCTTTGCGCTGCGGAGCGGCGCAAACGGGAAGTTTTGCTCCTGATAGCCTCATCAAGGAACGATTCAATAGGGAAATTGTGCACATGGCGTGAGAACCTAAGGCTGGCAGGTGAAGCCTCGGCTTTTCTGAAGCGGTATCTCGGCGCTTGGTCGGGAGGATATTGCAGTGGCGTCCAGGGAGGCCACCCGTTGGAAGCTCGTAAGGAGGGTGGCTCCTCGTGAGGACGGCCGGATCAGGGAGTCCGTTGCGCCGCCGGGCATAGGGATAAAATCCGCAAAAATCGGCAACATACGCGGCAGAAGGCCTTAAGATTTGGGGATTGTGCGGGAAAACCGCACGCACTGTGAATAGACTCCGGCCGCAGAGCCGGGCAATTTGGGGAACGATGCGAATGGGGAGCGACCAGTCCTGCGCGCTATGCGTGGAGGACGTGCATAAGAGCTACGGCACCCACGAGGTGCTGAAAGGAGTTTCCCTCTCCGCAAAAAGGGGTGATGTGATCTCGTTGATCGGCTCGTCCGGCTCCGGCAAGAGCACGTTCCTGCGTTGCATCAATTTTCTCGAAATTCCCGACCGGGGTCGCGTCGTCATCAACGGCGAAGAGGTTCAGTTGCGGGCCGGGCGCGATGGTCGTGCACATCCGGCGAACTGGCGCCAGATCGAGCGTATTCGCACCGGTCTCGGCATGGTTTTCCAGAGTTTCAATCTCTGGGCTCACATGACCGTACTCGAAAATCTCATCGAGGCGCCGATCCACGTGCTTGGCCTCAAGCGCAAGGAGGCTATCGAAAAAGCGGAGGGCCTGTTGCACAAGGTTGGCCTTTTCGAGAAACGCCATGCCTATCCGGCCTTCATGTCGGGCGGCCAGCAGCAGCGTGCGGCCATCGCCCGGGCGCTCTGCGTGGATCCCGCGGTCATGCTGTTCGACGAGCCGACCTCTGCACTTGATCCCGAACTGGTCGGCGAAGTGTTGAAGGTGATCCGCGATCTCACCGAAGAAGGTCGCACGATGCTGCTCGTCACCCATGAGATGAAGTTTGCCCGCGACGTTTCCAGCCACGTCGTGTTTCTCCACAAGGGGAGCGTGGAGGAGGAGGGCACGCCCGAGAGGGTTTTCGACGCACCCGTGAGCGCTCGCTGCCGGGACTTTACCGCATCCTCGCGTCACTGAACGCGATACACTCCAAGCGTTATGAAGGGAAAATCCATGAACACCGCAATCCGCATCGCCGCAGGGGCGATGCTTCTCATGTCCGCGACCGCGGCCAATGCCGAGGTGCGCTTCGGCGTCATGAACGAAGCCTATCCGCCGTTCTTCACGAAGGACGCCAGCGGGAAATGGGTCGGCTGGGAAATCGAGTTGATGGATGCGGTCTGCGCCGAGATGAAGGAGACTTGCTCCATCGTCGATATGTCGTGGGACGGGCTCATCCCCGCGCTCCAGTCGAAGAAATTCGATGTGATCTGGTCGTCCATGTCGATCACCGACGAACGCAAGAAGACGATCGCCTTCACCGACAAATATTACAATACGCCAAGCAAGCTGATCGGTGCGCAGGACGGCAAGACCGGGACGACGTCCGAGGACGTTTCGGGAAAAACCATCGGCATACAGGTCTCGACCGTTCAGACCGAATACTACAAGAAGCACTATGCCGACGTCGCTTCGGAAAAGACCTACGCGACGCTGGACGAGGCCTTCCAGGACCTCGCCGTCGGCCGCATCGATTATGTTTTCGGCGATTCCATTCCGCTTGCGACCTTCCTCCAGTCCGATTTCGGCAAGGGCTGCTGCGAGGACAAGGGCAACGTCAAGGATGATCCCTCGGTGCTTGGCCTGGGCATTGGCGGGGGCCTTCGCAAGGAGGATGCCGAGCTTGTTGGTAAGCTGAATGCAGCCATTGCGGCCGTGCGCGCCAGCGGAAAATACGCCGAGATTTCGAAGAAGTACTTCGACTTCGATCCCTACGGCGAATGAGCCCGGCCTTCGGGGCGCCCTGAGGCGCCCCGAAGGCCGTCACGCAGACCCGTCTTCCAGCCGCGGCAGTCCGCGCTTTGCCGAGGAACCGCCTTATGTCGTCAAATCCAACCATCTGGGAGCTGTTGTCTCCCACGCCTCCGGGTTGGGGCGGTGTTCTGCTGACGGGTGCGGCCTCGACCATCCTCATCTCGCTCGGCGCCTATCTGCTTGGAATGGCAATCGGGCTTCTTGGCGCCACGGGCAAACTGAAGGGCAGCCGACCTGTCGTGGTCGTGCTCGACGTCTATACGACCGCCGTGCGTGCCATTCCCGAATTGATCCTCATCATCGGCCTCTATTATGCCGGCACGGATGGCATCAACAGGTTGCTCACCGTTGTTGGTCTGCCGTCGATCGAGATAAACGGCTTTCTTGCCGCCGTCGTGGTGCTCGGCGTCGTGCAGGGCGCTTACATGACGGAAGTGCTGCGCGGCGCGATTCTCGCCATTCCCATCGGCCAGATCGAGGCGGCGAGTGCCTTCGGGATGCGGCCGTGGCTTCGTTTCCGGCGCATCGTGGTGCCGGCTCTGATGCCGAATGCGCTGCCCGGTATGGCCAATCTTTGGATGTCCGTCACCAAGGACAGCGCGCTGATCGCGGTCGTCGGCTATCAGGAACTTGCCCTGGCGACCCGGCTCGCTGCCGGCAATACGAAGCACTACTTTCTGTTCTTCTTTGCAGCCGCACTCATCTATCTGGCGATAACGCTCGCCTCAAACCTGCTGTTTGCGGGACTGGAACGCTACTTCCGGCGTGGCCAGCCCTTGGTCGCTTGAGGAGGCCACAATGGATTTCGCGTGGATTTACTCCTATTGGCCTCTGATCATCGC
>CBFGOD010000369.1:0-4757 GCA_965650295.1 uncultured Shinella sp.
GTCGTGAACCAATCCATACGGCATGGCCTCGGCCACCGGCCACCCTGCAATCGGCGCGACGTCCAGCAGATCGAAAGAAAACCTGCGATCCGGCGTCGACCAGACGGATTGCGCATCCCGTGCATGGCCCATCGCCGTATCGCGGTTCTGCGGCTTCGTCACCGGAATGAGGCGGCCGGACCGGCGGTAGCCGGCGGAAAGACCGGTCTCGGCCTCCAGCGCGGCAATCTCCGCTTCAATCGACACTAGGGCCGCAAATTGAAACGCCTTCTTGGCGTTCCAGCGATCCGGCAGGTGCGGCATCAGCGCGCCGAGCACGCCGCCGCTGGCGCCGGCGCCGATATGCCGGCGATCGACGAGATGAACGGAGAGGCCGTTTCGGGCGGCAAAAAGCGCGGTCCAGAGGCCCATCACCCCGCCGCCGGCCACGAGCAGGTCCACGGCCGGTTGACCGGCGGGCTTCACGCGACTATCGGCATTCGGCATGGCTGACAACGATCCTTACAACGCGCCCGAAACCCTCGGTGTTCTCGACTGGCACGAGGGCGATATGCCCTATTCCAGTGCCTTTGACGATCACTTTTATTGCCGCAACGACGGTCGGCTGGAATGCGGCCACGTCTTCCTGTCCGGCAACGGCCTGCCCGTCCGCTGGCAGCGGCAGGCGCCGTTCCGCATCGCCGAACTCGGCTTCGGCACCGGCCTCAATCTCACGGAAACCTGGCGGCAGTGGCGGGAGACGGCACCGGAAGGCGCAAGCCTGCACTTCACCTCCTTCGAGCGATTCCCGATGGCGCGCGCCGATATCGACAGGGCGCTCACCCATTGGCCGGAACTCGATGCGCAGCGCGCGCGCCTCACCGAGATATGGCCGGATGAACCGGCGGGACGCGTCGAGATCGAACTGGAGCCTCGCGTTCGGCTCACCGTCGTCTGCGGTGCGGCACTGGAAAATCTCCGCCAGGAACAGACACCCTTCGACGCCTGGTTTCTCGATGGCTTCGCGCCCTCGCGCAATCCCGACATGTGGTCGGCGGAGCTGATGGGCGAGGTTTTCCGGCTGACGGTTCCCGGCGGCCGGTTCGGCACCTATGCGGCGGCCGGCTTCGTGCGGCGCAATCTTGCCGCGGCGGGCTTCGTGGTGGAACGGCGGCCAGGCTTTGCGGGCAAGCGTGAAATGCTCTGCGGGGAAAAGCCCGCGACCTGACCGTCAGTGCAAGCCGTTGACCGCCTGCATCTTGCCGCGTTTCAGCCAGCGGTCGAGTTGTTCTTCGAGCTTCTCGATGCTGATCGGCTTGGCCAGATAATCGTCCATTCCCGCAGCGAAACATTCCTCACGGTCGCCATCCAGCACATGGGCGGTGACGGCGACGATCGGCACGCGATGGCCGGTTCCGCTTTCGAGTTCGCGGATCGCCCGGCTCGCCTGCAGGCCGTTCATGACAGGCATGGAAATATCCATCAGGATCATGCCCGGCCGGCTGGCGCGGAAAAGCTCCACCGCTTCCTCGCCATTGCCGACGATGCGGAAGCGCAGGCCAGCCGCCAGCAGCATCTGGGTGAAGAGGATCTGGTTGACCTCGTTGTCCTCGGCCACCAGCACGTCCAGACCCTCGCCTTCCACCGCGGGGACACCCGCGGCATGCGGACGAAGAGACAGGACCTTGCCTTCTGTCGCGGGGGCAGCGGCCGGCTGCGGCTTGCCGCCACGCCGCGCGCGCAGAACTTCGCCCACCGTTTCGCGCAGGAGATCGGCCCGCACGGGCTTCATCAGATGCGCCTGGATATGCTGCGAGGACAGAAGCTCGTCGTCTGCCGGAAGGTTCATCGAGGTGAGCACGACGATGGCGCTTGCGGCCGTCTCCGCACTGTCCCGCAACGTTTGCACGAAGGCGGGCGAATGATCCGGCTGGTAGTCGAGCAGGATCGCGTCGACATGCACGCCCATATCGGCCGCCGCCATAAGCACCGCAAGCGCTTCGGCCTCCGACCGGACAGCCGTGGCGTCGAACCCCCAGCCGAGCAACAGGTCATGTGAGGCTTTGCGCGACAGATCATGCGCATCGATGACGAGGATACGGGCATTCGACTCCTTGGCCGGCAAGATGCGGGCGGGCAGCGCCGCGACGGCAAGCGTCATCGGCAGGCGTACGGTGAAGACGGAGCCGGCACCCACCGCGCTATCGGCCACCAGCGTTCCGCCGAAAAGCCGCGTCAGCCCGTCGGTGATGGCAAGACCGAGGCCGGTGCCCTCATGGCGGCGCGTCGAGGACGCATCGACCTGCGAGAATTTTTCGAAGATCGACGCCATCTTCTCGGTCGGAATGCCGGCACCCGTATCCTCGACGCGGATCTCGATGTCCACCGTGCCGTCAGACCGCAGGCTGGAGGCAAGGTCGATCAGCACGTGGCCGCGATCGGTGAATTTCACCGCATTGCCAACGAGGTTGGTGACGATCTGCCGGAAGCGCCCGGCATCGCCCATCACCGCCGCCGGCATCTGCGCGGCACCGCGCACGACAAGCTCGATATCCTTTTCCGCCGCCTTGGCAGACAGCAGCGTCGCGACATCCTCGATCGCTTCGACCGGATTGAACGCGACGTCGCGCAGCGTCATCTGGCCGGCATCGATCTTCGAGAAATCGAGGATGTCGTTGATGATCGTCAAGAGCGCGTTACCCGACTTCACCATGATGTCGATGAAGGTTTTCTGGCGCGTATCGAGATGCGATTTAGCAAGCAGTTCCGCCATGCCGAGCACACCGTTCATCGGCGTGCGGATTTCATGGCTCATATTGGCGAGGAATTCCGACTTCGCCTTGTCGGCCGTTTCGGCGCGCAGCACGAGCTGGCGCAATTCATCCTCGCGGTTCTTGAGATCGGTGATATCGGAAAAGACCATGACAGAACGGCCGCGGCTCGTCGGCGTCACATCCAGACGCAGCCAGCGCTGATAGCCGCTGATCACCGTGAGCGAGGCCGGCTTGCCGGTAAAGAGGATCGTTCCGAAGTCGCTGGCATCCACCGGCTCCTCACCGACAAAGCCGGGAATGTTACGGTCGATGCAGCTTTGCAGCACGTCCTTGATCTGCGCGCCGGGCTGCAACAGGTGCGCCGGCATGGCGATCATAGTGGAGAGCGCCTCGTTGGACAGAACCACCTTCCCGTCCTCGATGATCAGCAGACCCTGGCTCATCGAGGAGACGGCATCCTTCATGAGGGTGCCGACCTCTTCGAGGGCGCTGCGTGTCTCCAGCACCTCGCGTTCACGCTCGCGCCGCTCGGTGATATCGATATAGGTGAGCAGGCAGCGGCCACCCGAAATGGCGCAGCCCGCCTCGATCAGCGTTCGGCCATTCGCATAAGCGACTTCGCGCACCGGCATTTCACCGGCACGGATGCCGTAGAGGCGGTGTTCGTAACCCTCGGCAAAAGAGATCCCGTCCTCGCAGGTTGCACCCTGCGCATGCTGGAAGTGCAGGAGTTCGCCAAGCGAACGCTCCTTCATCGGCGGCAAAGCGCCGTTCCACAAACCTTCGAAAGCGCCGTTGATCAGCTCGATCGTGCCCGTCTCGTCGACGACCACGATGCCGACGGGCAGCGATTCCACCACGCTGGCAAGATCGGAACGGGCCGCCTCGGCCTCGCGCTGGGCCTCGATCAGCTGGGCCTCGCGCTTCTTCAGCACCGTCGTGTCGGTGATGGAGCCGATCAGATAACTCTTCTCGTCGAGCGTCGTGACCCGGTAGAGCCGGGTGATCGTCGGCAGGACGAAACCATCAGCGCGAAGATAGTCGATCTCGGTCTCGAGCAATTTGCCGGTGTCGAGCACCTGCTGGTTCTGCGCGTGGAATTCTATGCCCTGCTCGGGATACATCTCAAGCGTGGTGAGGCCGAGCAGTTCCTCCGGCGGGCGGCCCGTCAACTCCACATAAGCCCGGTTGGCGAAGATCATGCGCTGGTTTTCGTCGCGCATGAAGCTCGCCACGGGCAACTCGTCGAGCAGCGCGCGGTAGAGGCTGATTTCCTGCGAATGCTGGCTGATCCGCGCCTCGCTGTCCTTCAAGGCCGTCACATCCAGCCGGAAGGCGACGAGGCGTCCATCCGGCCGACGCTGGGTGACCACGCGTATCCAGCCACCGGCCAGCCGCGCGACCGTCTCGTAAAGCGGCAGGTCATAGCTTGCGAGGCGTGCGGCAACCCAGCTTTCGCGCTCGGCCGGGCTCGTGCGCCCGATTTCGACGTCGTGCAGAGCCTCGGTGAGAGATGCAAGGCTGACCGGGCCTTCTGCGAGATCACCGACGAGCGTGCGATAAAACTCGCGCATGCAGCGATTGGCGTAGCTCAGCCGATTGTCGGCCCCGAAGATCGCAATGCCGGCGCCGAAGGCGTCCAGCGCGCTTTCGACCGGATCGGCCTCCCCTGCCGGGCTAACCGTCGAAGATGTTCCGGCTGGCCTCATATCCGTATTGGCGACCGCGCGGACTGCCGAGGCCAGACCGTCGGCGGAGGGTGTGAAGAGACCGACGAGAATGGAGAGCGTCGCAGACACCCGCTCGCGCTTCAGCGCGATATCGAAACTGCCGCCACCGAAAGGATGCGCGAAGCGGGCGCGCTCGGGATTGCCGAAAATCAGGCAGCGGCGTTCCGGGTCGTCACGCTCGCCATGGCCGGGCAGTTCGCCGATCTCGTCACTGCGCAGGCCGATCATGTCCGCCGCGCGATGATCGAAGAGGCGCGCATAGGCATCATTGACC
>CBFGOD010000370.1:0-4756 GCA_965650295.1 uncultured Shinella sp.
AATTTCGACGTGGCCTTCAGCAGGCGCGCGATACGCCCGTCGATGCCATCGAGGTAGGTAGCGAGCAGCACCATGCCGACCGCCAGTTCGTAGCGATTTTCGAAGGCGAGCCGGATGCCGGTCAGGCCCGCGCAGATCGCCAGAACCGTGATGACATTGGGGATGATCACGCGCAGCGGGATTTCGCGCAGGCGCGGGCCACGGGCTTCGTCGTTCGGGCCATTCGGCTCATAGGGCGGAAACGGTGTGTCCATCGTTCTTCGCTTCGTTCTCTCTCATCTGCAGCGGCCGTCTCAATCCGAGATAGGCCGCTGCCGCGAATGATCAATCGTTCAGCCGCGACGGCTGACGACCGGTCCCTTGGCCGAGCCGAATTCGGCCAGCACCGTCTCGCCGGCAATCGCCGTCTGGCCGAGGCTGACGCGCGGCTGCACGCCCTCGGGCAGGAAGACATCAAGACGCGAGCCGAAGCGGATGAGGCCGAAGCGCTCGCCGGCCTCCAGGCTGTCGTTCATGACGGTCCAGCACAGGATGCGGCGGGCCACGAGGCCGGCGATCTGCACGACGCCGATCGGGCCATGGGCGCTTTCGATGACGAGGCCGTTGCGCTCGTTCTCCTGGCTCGCCTTGTCGAGATCGGCGTTGAGGAATTTGCCGGCGCGATAGGCGACGCGCGAAATATGGCCGCGCATCGGGGCACGGTTCACATGGCAGTTGAAGACGTTCATGAAGACCGAGATGCGCAGCATCGGCTGGTCGCCAAGCTCCAGCTCGGCTGGCGGCGTGACCATGGCGATGGCGGAGACACGGCCATCGGCCGGGCTGATGACGAGATCGTCGTCCTGGGGCGTCAGACGCTCGGGATCGCGAAAGAAATAGGCGCACCAGGCGGTGAGGACGAAACCGATCCACATCAGCGGCGTCCACAGGAAACCCAAGAGGACGGAGACGACGAAGAAGGCCGCCACGAACTTCCAGCCCTCCCGATGGATCGGCACCAGGGTGCTGCGTATCGTATCGACCAAACTCATCTTCCGGCATCTCCTGATAATTTCACGTCATCGACCTAGCGTGAAAACCCGGCGGGAGCAATGCGGCGTGGCGAATAGCCCCCAGCCGGCCCGCGCCCTATGGCTCAATCCGGTGGCCGGGATGAAGGTTCCGGCGCGGCAAAAGCCGCCTCGATCCGTGCCAGAAGCCGCTCGGCAGCGACATGGGTTTGCAGGCGACGGGTCTCGAAACGGCGGCCATCGGGTGCCGCGAGCACCACGCTCCATGTCGGATCGCCGTCCATGGATCCATGTTCGACAACGACCAGCCGCGAACCGTCGCCTTGTGCAAAGACATCGCTTTGCAGCCTGCGGAACGGTTGCTTGCGCTCGATGACGATGCGGCCCTGCCCGATCGTCCAGAGCGTGGATGGTCCCGTCAGCCCGGCCCAGGCAATGGGCCCGCCGACCGACCAGGCGCCGAGGATGAGAAACAGGAAGAAAGGGCTGGCGAAATTGAAAGGCCAGACGCCGCGGTGCAGCTCATAGGTCGCGATGACGATGACGAAGAGACCGGTCGCGAGGAAAAACAGCCGGAGTGCGGCCGACACCGGAACAGGATGTCTGAGAAGCCCGTCTTCACCGATCGTGTCCATCCTTGACCTCCGAAGCCCTTCGCCCTTCTTTTAGCGGCGTATTGACAAGGTTTGATCAACGTCGGAAAGTTTTTTCGTTGCTGTAGGGCGCATCGGCAAGACCGAAGGGGCAATGCCCACCTACGACCGAAACCCGTAGCCGCGCCCATGTCCAATCTCGAAAACCTCAGGAAGCAGGCCAAGCAGATCCTGCGCTGGCATCGCGAAGGCCACTATCCCGTGGCCGCGACGATCCGCGCCGCCCTGCCCCTCTTCCGCGACCTGACCGATCGCGACGTGCTGATAGCACCGTTTTCGCTGGCCGATGCGCAGACGGTCGTCGCCCGCCAGAACGGTTTTGAGGATTGGGCGGCGCTCAAGAAAGGAAGCCCTGCCATGCGCGACCCTGCCGCGACACCACCTGTCGAAACATCCGTGCTCAGCGGCGCGGAGCCCGTGCTCTATGTCAGCGATTTTTCCGTCGCCCTTGCCTTCTACACGCAGAAGCTCGGCTTTGCGGTCGATTTCGCCTATGGAGAACCGCCCTTCTTCGGCGTCATCATACGGGACGCGGCGCGGCTCTGCCTGCGGCAAGTCGCAGGGCCGGTCTTTGTCGGCGACATCCGCGCGCGCGAAGAGCTTTTATCGGCGTCGATCACGCTCGACACCGCCGCAGGGCTGAAAAAGCTCTTTCTCGATTATCAGGCAGCCGGCGTACCTTTCCACCTGCCTTTGAAGACGCAGCCGTGGGGCGCGCGCAATTTCATCCTGCGCGATCCCGACGGCAACCTGATCCTGTTTGCCAGCCCGGCCGACTGATCACTCCGCCGCCGGCGCGCCGCGGAGCACGATGCCGAGATCGTCGCTCTCGCGCACCTGCTTGAGGCGCTCTTCGGCCTGCACGGCCTCGCGCTGGCGGTTCCACATCGAGGCGTAGAGACCGTCGTCGCGCTGCATGAGTTCGCCATGCGTGCCGCGCTCGGCGATAACGCCGTCCTTGAGGACGATGATCTCGTCGGCCGAGATGACGGTCGACAGGCGGTGGGCGATGACGAGCGTCGTGCGGTTCTGCGAAACGATATCGAGCGCCGCCTGGATTTCCTGCTCCGTGCGCGTGTCGAGCGCCGAGGTCGCCTCGTCGAGGATGAGGATCGGCGGGCTCTTGAGGATCGTGCGGGCAATCGCGACGCGCTGCTTTTCGCCGCCCGAGAGCTTCAAGCCACGCTCGCCGACCATCGCCTTGAACCCCTCCGGCAGGTGGCGGATGAAGGGGCCGATCTGCGCGGCTTCGGCGGCGGCCGTCACCTCCTCGTCGGTCGCGCCGGGGCGGCCGTAGCGGATGTTGTAGGCGATCGTGTCGTTGAACAGCACGGTATCCTGCGGCACCATGCCGATGACTTTACGCAGGCTCTTCTGGGTGACGTCGCGCACATCCTGCCCGTCGACGGTGATCGCCCCCTCCTGCACGTCGTAAAAACGATAGAGCAACCGCGAGAGCGTCGACTTGCCGGCGCCCGAGGGGCCGACGACGGCGACGGTCTTGCCGGCCGGCACATCGAAGGAGACGCCCTTGAGGATGGGGCGCTTCGGATCATAGGCGAAATGCACGTCCTTGAAGGAAATCGCGCCGTCGGCGACGATCAGGTCGGCCGCACCGGGCTTGTCCTGCACCTCCTCTTCCACTTCGAGCAGGTCGAACATCTGTTCGATATCGGTCAGACCCTGGCGGATTTCGCGGTAGACGAAGCCGATGAAGTTGAGCGGGATGGCAAGCTGGATCAGCATCGCGTTGATGAAGACGAAATCGCCGATGGTCTGCGTGCCGGCCTGCACGGCAAGGCCGGACATGACCATCATGACCGCCATGCCGAGACCGAAGATCAGCGCCTGGCCGAAGTTCAGCCAGCCGAGCGAGGTCCAGACCTGGGTTGCGGCCTTCTCGTAGCGCTCCATCGACTGGTCGAAGCGGCGGGCCTCCATCTCCTCGTTGCCGAAATATTTGACGGTCTCGAAGTTCAGGAGCGAATCGATCGCCTTGGTGTTGGCCTCGGTGTCGCTGTCGTTCATCGAGCGGCGGATGGAGATGCGCCAGTCGGAAGCACGCACGGTGAACCAGATGTAGAGCCAGACGGTGACGGCCGTGACGAGCAGGTACTGGAAGCCGTAGCCCATCCAGAACACGGCGGCCGTCAGCAGGAATTCGATGAAGGTCGGCACGCTGTTGAGGATCGTAAAGCGCACGATCGTCTCGATGCCCTTGGTGCCGCGCTCGATGACGCGCGACAGGCCGCCGGTGCGCCGCTCCAGGTGGAAGCGCAGCGACAGGCGGTGCAGATGCACGAAGGTGCGGTAGGCGAGCTGGCGCACGGCATATTGCCCGACGCTGGCAAAAAGTGCATCGCGCAGCTGGTTCAGGCCGGCCTGCAGGATGCGCGCGCCGTTATAGGCGAGCACCAGCATCGCGGCACCGGTCAGGAAGGCCGGCAGCAGGCCGACGACATCGGCCTTGCCATTCAGCGCATCCGTCGCCCATTTGAAGAAATAGGGCACGAGCAGCAGCACGATCTTGGAGATCAGCAGGAAGACCGTCGCCCAGACGACGCGCATCTTCAGATCCGGCCGGTCGGAGGGCCACATATAGGGCCAGAGGTTCACCAGCGTTGAAAAGGGATTGCTGCTGTCGGCCGAAACCGTTTTCTTCGTCGTCGTCGCCATGCCGGCCTCCGCCGGGACCCGTCACGCCCCGGCCTTGTCGCTGCTGAGCACAGACCCGGACGACAAACCGTCCCCGTCCCGCACCCCTGCTTGAAATGAAAATACGGCGCCCGCGAGGGGCGCCGTATTGCTGAGATAGGACCTTGCCGGCCGCTTCGCAACCGGCTGGGTGAAATTGAGAAGGATCAATTGCCGCGAACGTGCTTGCGGTGCATTTCTTCCGCCTGCTCGTCCGTTTCCGCCGTCTTGTCCGGCACGCCGAAGACCTGGCCGGGAAGAATGCGGTCGGGATCGCTGATCTGAGCCTCGTTGGCGAGGTAGATCGTCGTGTAGCGCACGCCCTTGCCGTAGATGCGGCGGGAGATCTGCCACAGCGTATCGCCGCGGCGGATGATGACGCTGTTCTGGCTTTCGGCA
>CBFGOD010000371.1:0-4752 GCA_965650295.1 uncultured Shinella sp.
GAGAAGCTAACCCAAGTGCATCATGTCGGCATTGAGGGTAGGGGATCACCCGCTTCTTGCAAATGAGCCATGAACACCTCAGCCGGCCTTGTAACCGAGGCACCTTGGCGGCTGTTCATTCAGGTGGCGGGCGAGTTGGGTAAGATCGCGCTGTGATACGGCTGCCAGATCTATGGCACTTGGCATGAAGCGGCGAATGCGCTTGTTGTGGTTTTCCACGGCACCTTTTTGCCATGGTGCGCTGGGGTCGCAGAACCAGCTGCGCGCGCTGATGCCGCCTTCCAGAGCTCGGGCGCCGGTAAACTCCGTGCGCGGTCAAAGGTGAAGCTCTGACGTGCGCGCGGCCACTATCGGTCCTCGAAGAGTAGGACGCCATTCTTCCGTGGTGTCATGCCGGCGGTGAAGATCAGGTTTCCATGCCGCTCCGCCGCGACATACAGCCCCTGTGGGACCGGCTGCACGACGGCGTCGGATGTCTCCGTCATGCCCGGTATCGTTCCACGAGAGCGACAAGTCGCTCGCTTGCGGCGACCGCGGCGGCGTGGTCCTGCGAGAAGTTCAGGCGCACGCAATTGCCGGAGAACGGGCTGAACTCCGTACCGGGGGTGACAATGACGTCGGCCTGGAGGCGCAGAATGCGGACGAACTGGCCGCCGGAAACGGTCAAATCGGGCAGGCTCGGGAAAATGTAGCTCCCGGCTTCCGTCGTGCGCACGCGGATGCCCGCACCCGTCCGGAAAACCTTCAGCAGGTCGTCGCGGATCGCTTCGTGTTCGCGGATGCGCTGGTTCATCCAGCCCTCCGGTTCGTTGAACCAGGTGCGCAGGACCGCCTGGCTGTAGCCGCCGGCACGCAGGGACACGATCGCCTGCAGCTTTTCCATGCGGGTGATCACTTCCTTCGAACCGAATGCGACACCGAGACGGTAGCCGCTGAGGGATTCCGTCTTGGACGGTCCCATGATGGTGATGACAGTCTCCGCATCGATCGCCTGAGCACGCAGATGGGTATACGACATCCCGGAATAGAGAAGCCGCGAATAGAGCTGGTCGACGATGACTGTCGCGCCGTATCGGCCGGCAAGTGCCGCGATCGCCTCGATTTCCTCGCGTGAATAGATCACGCCGGCCGGATTGTTCGGATTGGAGAAGAGGAACACCTTGGCACCGGCCTTGAAGGCATCCTCCAAGTGGCCGAGATCGATGCCGGCCCGGCCTTCGGTATCCACATAGTCGAGCCTGACCGGCAACATCTCGCCTTCGAAGAATTCGACGAGCTTGCGGTTGGCGAAGTAGTCGGGCTGCACGATCGCCACCTTGTCGCCATGCGCGACCGTCGATGCAACCGCCAGGAATAGCGCACCCTGCGTGCCGGGGGTGATGATCATCCCGTCGCGGCCGTCGACCGGCGCGCCGGTGAAGGCGGCGAGGCGTTCGGCAAGTTCCTCGCGGATCGGGAGCGCACCGCGATATTCGGTATAGGCCTGACGCCCGCCCGAGGCGACGCCTTCCGAGAACACCTCGAAGGAACCGGGCGTCGGGGTGAAGGCATCGACGTCGCCGTGCGAGAAGTCGACGGGACGGCCGGAAAGCTTTTCGCCGCGCAGCAAGGTCTCGATGCCGCCGGCCTGCTGGCGAACCTCCTGACCAGGGGCATTGTCGGTGGCAAGGCGGCTGAACTTGCTTTGGATCGTCATGGCGGGCTCCTGATCGGGATGGGTGCGGCGGGAGGTCTGGAAGGCATTCTACGCCGATCGGCAGGAAATAAAAATTACTTGTTGGTAGCTTCAGAAGATAATAAATCTATCTTATGGATATTCGCTTCCTGGAGAGCTTCCTGACGGTAGCCGAGTGCGGCTCTATTGCCGAGGCCGCGCGCCGCTTGAACCTGACGCCAGCCGCCGTCGCGCAGCGGCTGCGTGCGCTGGAGGGGGAATTGGGGCAGGCCCTCGTCTCGCGGGTGGGCCGAACCGTCCGGCCGACGGCGGCGGGAACGGCGGTGCAACGGCATGCGCCGGACCTCGTTCGAGCCGCCCGCGACCTGCGCGCCATCGCGGCGGGCGACATGCCGGCCGGGCAATTGCGGATCGGCTGCACGCAGACGGCGCTGACCGGGCAGATGCCGGCGATCATTGCGGCGCTGAGCGCGCGCTTCCCGCAGATCGAATATTTCCTCAAACCGGGCTCGTCGGTCGATCTCTACCAGGAAATCCTTGCCGGCGATCTCGACGCGGCCATCATCGTCCGCCCACCGTTTCCGATGCCGAAGACGATGGGATGGGACACAATCCGGCGCGAACCGCTGCTGCTACTTGCACCCGGGGCATTGGATGTTGGCGACATCCATGAGGCGATCCGGACCCACCCCTTCATCCGCTACGACCGCAACCACTGGGGTGGGCAGATCGTAGATCGCTATCTGCGCCGGCACGCGCTGACGGTTCGCGAATGGGTCGAGCTGGATGCGCTTGATTCCATCGCGGCGCTCGTCGATCGGGGGCTTGGTATCGCCATCGTGCCGGACTGGGCGCCACCGTGGCCGGAGGGTCTACGCCTCCGCAGGATATCGCTCGAAGGTGCGGAATTCCGCCATATGGGAATCGTCTGGAGTCTCTCCGGTCCCAGGATCGCGGCGGTTCGCGCCCTGGTGGGCGCCTGCCGGGAGCTTGTCCGCGTAGCGTCAGGCGATCGCGACGCCCCGCCTTTCGATGAGGCGCCGGACTGAGCCCGCCGCCGAGGCCGGCGTGTAGGAGCCGGTGACGCCGCCGAGCGACTGGGAGTTCACCCGGATGTCCCAGGCAAGGCCCGGCCCGGAGACTTCGATCCGGTGCTGCATGCTGGGCTGGTCGGGCACGGCGACGATCCGGCTCAGGGTCCGGTCGAAGCCGATGCCGCCATTGGTCCGAAGGACGTGCCCACACGTCCTCGGGACGAAGGGAGGGAACGAAGACCGCTCCCGGCAGGGCGGCGGTCCGGTCATTGGTCGGCAGTGGTAAAAATCGGAAGGTTTGGCGCGCAGCGGTGAAAGCCGATTTTTTTCGCCAGGTGACAGCGCCCTCGGGCGCGCTTGCCCGCTGGCTGGATCGATGGCCTGTCGTATGAGCGGCAGGGAATATGCGGCTCGCGCTCGAGCCACCGTGCCGGGTGCGCAGGCGCCTATGGCCCATTTGGAAGGAACTCTATCATCGACGTGTAGAAGATGGTGCAGCGCGAAATCTTCCAGCGACGTGCGCAGCATAATTTCCATCGGCGGAACCCGGCGTAAGCGGTGTTTGCAGTTGTAGGTCGGAAGCATTATGTTGTTCGTGAGATAGGATCGAGAATGCTCTTGCAAAAATATCGCGAGAACAAGGAAGCCCTGAAAAATATCGGCCGCGAGGCTCTGGCCGAAAGTCGCCGTTTAGGACTGTAGATCTCTGCCAAAGACCGCGAGAACGAGGCAAAGGACCGTGCGAAATGCGAGCGCAAGGATTGCGCTCCGCCTATTGCTAGATGGCAGTCTAAGTGGCGGAATTGTCGTGCATCCTCCTCGCTGGGCCGAATGGCTCCGGCAAATCATCTGCTTTTCCCAAGCTGAACCTTGAAGGCGAGTGGATTAACGCGGACGAGATCGGCAAGGCGCTGTCCGAATCGGGTGATGGTAATCCAAAGAGCGGCGAGCTTCCGAAGCGGCGCTTCGAAAGATTGCCGAAATGATTGAAACCCCACGGTTGTTCGTCTTCGAAACGACGCTGAGCAGCCAGCAGTCCCTCAAGCTGATGCGCGAAGCCAAGGCGGCCGGGTTCAAAGTCGGCCTCTATTACTCCGCCCTAGATTCCGTCGAAACGGACATCGAGCGTGTCCGGCAGCGTGTTGCAAAGGGCGGCCATGATATCCCTGAACCCGATATCAGGCGGCGTCACAAAGGATCTTTCTTGAAGCTGACCGAAGCACTGAAGATCGCGGATGAAGTTGTGCTGGTGGATAACAGCGGTCTCGAACCTCATGAGGTCTTCCTTATCACCTCCGGCGAAGTGCAGTCCTTCGACATTGATGACACGCAAGAGCTACATTAGCTGTATTCCAGCAAGGTTTGCGAGGCTTATGGGCTGAGGCGGTTGCCGACTGGCTTCAAGCGTCTATAGGGCTGGTTTCCTTTGTCGTCCGCTCGACGTCTAAGGTTGTCGCTCGGCCTGAATTTGAAGGCATTGTATGTTATGTTTTTTGTGGCGGGAGAGTTGGAATGTCCGGCGGTTTGCAAGGTAGAAATGTCCGCGTGGTCATCACACGGCACAACGGTCAGCCCCGATCTGAGCGGCTGATCCCGCTTGCAAGATCAGATCGGGGCGGGTGGTAAATACACCTCTTCGGCTTTAGCTTTGACACGCCTCACTCCACAGCCTGCTGTCGCGACAGTGCTTTCTGGCGCCGTGCGATCACTGCCGGATCGTTTATGAAATCCTTCCGCCGGCCAGGTCCGCGAGCCCGTTTGACGTAGCCATTCTTGTCGCTGTTGCTCTTCACCGTCGGCTCGTCCGGCTGCTCCTGGCGCTCCTTGATGTAGGCCAGAACGTCACCAAGCCGCTTGTTCTCGGTGATCGCCGCATGCGTTACCCGCTGTTCCTTGTCGAACGCCTGATAGGGCAGGGAATAACCTTTCCAACGCACATCCAGCCGACCGTCAGCATAGGCATAGGTTTCGACATAGCGACCAACCAGACCACGCGTCACCTCGGTCTCTTCCAGCATGATCCGCTTGCGCTCGAACGAAAAC
>CBFGOD010000372.1:0-4734 GCA_965650295.1 uncultured Shinella sp.
GGACAAGGCGCCTGATACCGTTGCGTCGGGCACATAGCGCGGGTGCCCGGCCAGCGCTCGGGTCAGCGCACCCGGGGCCTTCGGGCTTGGATGGGTCGCGGCCAGGACGACGATATCGGCTTGCAAAACCGCACCGTCCTCGGCGTCGATGCGCCAGCCTGCCCCATGTTTCTGAATGGCCCGAACAAGGCTTCGGCGATGTTCCACCGCGCCGCTTTCCAGCAGCGGCTGAAGCTGTGCGGCAACGTAGCGGCCGAAATCCGAGCGGCGGGCGAAGATATGTCCATCCACCGTCGTCGCCAACGCGTCGTCCTTCAGGGCATCCTTCTCGAAAAGCCAGCGCTGGAAATGCTCGTCATCGCCGGGAACCAGCGTCATGCGCGCGGCCGGCACATTGATGCGGTGGACGGGCTCGTCGGTATCGTAGGCCAGACCGCCGCCGAGCATGGCGCGCGGCTCATAGACCACGATCCTTGCCGACCTCTCCGGCAGAAGCCGGACGAGATGGTAGGCAAGCGCCGCGCCTGAAAAACCGCCGCCGATGATGGCGACGGTGGGATGCGTGGCGGAACGGGTCGTATCAGACGCAACCATGGATCAGCTCCGGCGGTTTCCGCCTCTCAGGCACCAACCGATTTCAGCACCGGCACGGCTTCGGCCTCGCGCCGTTTCACCGCCTCGATGTCGCGGTAACCATCGGCCGGGTGGGTCTTCGGCAGATAGGGACCGTCGCCGAAAAGCTTTTCGCGCAATGTACCCTCCTTATAGGCGGTCGGATAGGCGCCGCGTTTCTGCAACTCCGGCACGATATGAGCGACGACATCCTCGAAGCTGTCCGGCGTCACCGCATAGGCGAGGTTGAAGCCATCGACATCGGTATCCGCGACCCATTCCTGGAGAATATCGGCAATACGCTTCGGTGAGCCGACAAAGACCGGCCCCATGCCGCCGATGCCGCCGAACTGCGCCAGCTCGTCGATCGTCCAGGACTTGTCGCCGCCGGCAATGTGCTCGATGAAGGAATGGATGGCATTGGTTTCGATCTTCTCCACCACATCCGTTGGCGCATACTGGCCGAAGTCGATGCCGCTCCAGCCGGACATGAAGGTGAGCGAGCCGTCATAGGAGACGTAGCTCTTGTAGTCCTCGAACTTCTTCTGCGCCTTCTCTTCATCTTCGTCGGTGATGACCGTAACGAGCGTGTAGATATAGACTTTCTTCGGGTCTCGGCCGGCGGCGGCGATACGCTGGCGGATATCGGCGACATAGGCTTTCAGCACGGACTTCGTGGGGGCGGCGACGAAGATGCATTCGGCATGGCCGGCCGCGAAAGCCTTGCCCGGACCGGAAGCGCCGGCCTGGTAGAGCACGGGCGTACGTTGCGGCGAAGGCTCGGTCAGGCCATAGCCCGGAACCTCGAAAAACTTGCCCTTGTGGGCGATCTCGTGAACCTTTTCCGGGTTCGTGAAGATGCGGTTATCGCCATCGCGCACGACTGCCCCCTCTTCCCAGGAGCCTTCCAGCAGCTTGTAGAGAACCTCGACATATTCGGCAGCAACCTCGTAGCGGTTGTCGTGCCGGCGAAGCCCGCCCTGCCCGACATTCTTCGCCCCGCTTTCCAGATAGGAGGTCACGATGTTCCAGCCGACACGGCCCTTGGAATGATGGTCGGCGGTCGCTAGACGCCGGGCGAAGGTATAGGGGTGCTCGAAGGAGGTGGACGCCGTGATGCCGATGCCGAGATGCTTGGTGGCGAGCGCGATGGGAGCGGCCAGTTGGAGCGGATCATTGACCGGGATCTGCGCCGCCTGGTGGATCGCGTGGTAGTTCGAGCCCTTGTAGACGTCGTAGTATCCGATGACATCGGCGATGAAGATGCCATCGAAAATGCCGCGCTCCAGCGTGCGGGCGAGATCCTGCCAATAGTCCAGGTCCTTGTATTTGTGGGACTTGTCGCGCGGATGCGCCCACAGGCCCGGCGACTGGTGGCCGACGCAGTTCATGTCGAAAGCATTGAAACGAATGTGGCGGGCCATGGATATCTCCGGCGTCTCTGGGATGCCTCGAGGCATCGGTTCCGCCCGACGATAGCGCTTGCTCTTCATAAATACAGAAATTCTATCTTTTATATGCATTAATTTCGGAAATGACTTTTCGCGCGCAAAAAAGCGGCCGCAATCCCGAGAGATTGCGGCCAGGCGACCACCCCCACCACGAGGGTTGATTTCCAAAGAGAGTGATTTCAAAGCGCGCCGTTGCGCGGCGGCGTCACACCGTTCAGGTGATAGTTGCCGACGACATGGTATTTCCATCGCACCGGATCGTGCAGCGTGTGCGTGCGCGCATTGCGCCAATGGCGCTCCAGATTAAGGCCGCGTTTGGTGGCGGAAGTGCCCGCTAGCTCGAACAGGACATTGGTCGCGTCGATGGCAAGCTCTGTCGTCAGCACCTTGGCTGCGGCGACGGCGAGTGTGGCGGCAACGGAATTTTCCTGGCTGAGATTGACCTGCGCCAGATCGACCTTGCGCCCTGCCCGCTCCAGCACCGCTTCGGCGGCCTCGATGCGAATGGCGAGTTCGCCGATGCGCGAAATGGTCAGCGGATCATCCGCCGCGCGCTCGACGCCGCTGTTGGTCCACGGCCGCGCCTTGTCGCGCACATAGCCGATGGTCTCTTTCAGCGCCGCGCGCGCAATGCCGAGATCGATACCGGCATGAATGATCTGGCCGACCGAGCCGATCGTGCCGGGGCGCTCGAACCCCTTCTGGTGCGGCACGACGGCATCCGCAGGCACATAGACGTCGCGCAGGATCGTCGTGCCGCTGCCGGTGGTGCGCTGGCCGAAACCATCCCAGTCGTCGACGATCTCGATGCCGTCGGTATCGCGCGGCGCGAAGGACATCGTCAGGCGCTCGTTCTCGTCGAGCGCGAAGATCGTGACCCAATGGGCGAAAAGCACGCCCGTCGAATAGAATTTCCGGCCATTGATGCGGAAGCCCGCGCCATCGGGTGTTATGCGCGTGTTGTAATTGCCGACCGTCTTGGTGCCGACCTCGGAGAGCGCATTGCCGAAACGGTCGCCCGCCAGCGCGCGGCCGAAATAGAAGCTTTTCTGTGCCTCGCTGCCGTCATGCCGCAGCGCTTCGAGAATGTAGAAATGGTTTTGCGGAATCTGGCCGATCGAGCTGTCGGCCTCCGACAGGATCGCCGTCACCTCGGCCAGCACCGCATTCGACACGTCGATGCCGCCGAACTCCGCCGGCACGGTGATGGCGAGCAGGCCCGAGGCGGAAAGCCGGTCGATTTCCTCATAGGGCAGAGCCCGTTCGTAATCACGGCGGCTGGCACCGGCAACGAATTCGGAGGCCAATCTGCGTGCAACGTCGAGTGCTTCGTCCTCGCTCGCGATGCGATGGGCGGTCTGTTGCTGTTCGGCGAGCTTGATGACGCTACTCATGACGGGTCCTTTCAAGAGGAGGCCAAAGCCTCAGATGATATATTCGGGTTCGCTGACGCTCTGGTCCATGGTGATGCCCGGCAGCACCGTATGCCGCTGGCCGACCCTGCGCGCCGGAACGCCGACGACGGAGCTGTACGGCGCGACGGGTGACACCACGACGCTGCCCGCGCCCACCTTGGCACCGATGCCGATTTCGATATTGCCGAGGATTTTGGCGCCCGCGCCGATCAGCACGCCGCGACGCACCTTCGGATGGCGATCGCCCGTCTCCTTGCCGGTGCCGCCGAGCGTGACGTTCTGGAGGATCGAAACCTCGTCCTCCACGACGGCCGTCTCGCCGATGACGAGACCGCTGCCATGATCGAGCATGATGCCACGGCCCATGATGGCGGCCGGGTGAATGTCGATGCCGAAGGTTTCGGAGATGCGGCTCTGGATATGCCGGGCCAGATGTTGGCGCCCGCTGTTCCAGAGCCAGTGACCGATGCGATATCCTTGCAGCGCCGAAAACCCCTTGAAGTAGAGGAAGGGCGTCAGCACCTCGGTGTTGCTCGGATCGCGATCCTTCACCGCCTGCAAATCGGCAGCAGCCGCACCCAGCAGGCCGGGCCGGTCGATATAGGCGCCATGGACCAGAGCCAGCAGCTCGTCGCGGTCGACATCATGATCGGCAAGCTTGATCGCCAGGCGATGAGCCAGCGCGTGGCCGAAACCGGCATGCATCAGCACAGCCGAGTTCAGCGCGCGTGCCAGCGCATGGTCACGGAGCACGGCGGCATTCGCCTCCAGCCGCAGCGTGTCCCAAAGCGCGAAGACTTCACGGCGGGCGGCATCCTCCACGGGGAGGAAGACAATGTTGTTTTCCTGTCCTTGCATGGCTGCCTCTCCTGAACACACGCTTACGGACCGGCTCAGGCCTTGACTGGCTTGTCCAGCAGATGGAGCAAGTCGGCATGATGTCTTGCGGCAACATCGGGATGGGAGCGCAGGCGGCTCTTCAAATGATTGATGCCGACCTCGCGGAAGATCGGGTTCAGCGGATCGACCGTGATGCCGCGCTCGCCGCGCTTGAGTTCGTCGGGCAGCGGAATGACAGGGATGGTCGCGTCGTAGCGGGCGCCGAGGAAGAAGGCGACGGAGAAACGCTCCACGCCGGCCGGCGGCGTCACCACGTCATGCACGTCCGCGCGCACGAAACCGTTGGTCGCCAGTTCCAGAAGCTCACCGCTGTTGATGATGAAGGTGCCCGGCACCGGCGGCGCCTCGATCCACAC
>CBFGOD010000373.1:0-4724 GCA_965650295.1 uncultured Shinella sp.
GCGCGCCCCCTTGGTAAGCCCCATGAAATTCCGCTTCCTGCCGTTTTGTCCTGACGCGACGTCATACCCGAAGCGGCGTCAGGTTCACGCTACGGAAAATGTCGGAATGGTTCGTAAATGGTTTATGCGCGGCAGCATCTTCTTAAGGATTGCCCCCTAGAATTCAACGCTATCAGTAACCGTTGCAATCGTGATGAGTACCGGCGTCAGTACCTCGACCGACAAGATCATCGTCGACAAGTCGCGCAGCCATAGAAACAAGGCTGTTTCGCGGGCTGTCCGCGCGACTCGCGAACGGTTGCAGACGGCGCCGGGCATTTCGGCCGGCCTCGAGCGGGAAATGCTGCAGCTCCACATCGCTTCGGTGGTGCAGAGCGCGCTCATCATTCCCGCCATCATCGTCATGATCGCTGCCGTCGGCATCTATCTGACCCAGGAAATCGGCCTCATGACCTGGGCCATCCTGGCGCTCAGCGTGCATGCGATCGGCATGGTCGTCGCGCGCCGCGCGCGCGGCAAGGATATCACCACCGAAAACGCGCAACGCTGGCAGCGCCGCTTTCTGGCGGCGCAGGTGCTCATGGGCATCGCCTGGGCTGCCTTCGCCTTGCAAACCTGTGACAAATGCACCGGCGCGACCTTCGAACTCTATCAGGGCACCGCTCTGCTCGTCGCCCTTGCCGTCACGACGATCACGACGCTCATGCTGCGCCATGCCGTTCTCTACGCATTCACACCCACGGTGATGGCGCTGGCAATCTCGGCGCTGCTGCATCCGTCGCCCACAACGATGGCCATGGCGGCGATCATCGCCGCCGCGCTCGTCTTCCTCATCTTCATGACGCACCGCCTGCGCCAGACCAGCGCCCAGCTCCTCTCCTCGCAATCGGAAAAGGACGACCTGATCGCCGAGCTGGAAGTGGCCAAGTCCATGTCGGACGAGGCCCGCCGCCGCGCCGAAGCAGCCAACCTCGCGAAATCCCGCTTCCTCGCCTCCATGTCGCATGAGCTACGCACGCCGTTGAACGCCATTCTCGGCTTCTCCGAGGTCATGTCGACGGAAGTGCTCGGACCACTCAACAACCCGGTCTACAAGGAATATACGTCGGATATCCACCGCTCCGGCCAGCACCTGCTCAACCTCATCAACGAGATTCTCGATCTCTCGCGCATCGAGGCCGGCAAATACGATCTGTCGGAGGACAGCGTGCATCTCGTCGATATCGCCGAGGATTGCATCGGCATGGTGCAGCTGCGCGCGCGGGCGAAGAACATCACGATATCGGAGCAGGTCGAAGGCGGCATGCCGGCCCTCTGGGCGGACGAGAAGGCGCTACGCCAGGTCGTTCTGAACCTCTTGTCCAATGCCGTGAAATTCACCCCGCAGGGCGGCGAGATCGTCGTCAAGGCCGGCTGGACGGCGGGCGGCGGGCAATATCTCTCCATCAAGGACAACGGCCCCGGCATTCCCGAGGACGAAATCCCCGTCGTGCTCTCGGCCTTCGGCCAGGGCTCCATCGCCATCAAGAGCGCCGAACAGGGCACCGGCCTCGGCCTGCCGATCGTTCAAGCCATCCTTGCCAAACACAATGGCGAATTCATCCTGAAATCGAAGCTGCGCGAAGGCACCGAAGCCATCGCCATCCTGCCGGCCAAGCGCGTCCTGCAAAGCCTGCCCGCCGTCACCGAAACGCAAGCCGTCTCGCCGCGCCGCAAGAGCTTCGCCTGAGGCGTTTCAGCGGATGCGTGGATCCTCGGGTCAAGCCCGAGGATGACGATTAAATTTCGAAAGTGAAATCGACGGCAGCCTATGCTGCAGCAAAGGATGTGGGCAGGGCCTCATCTCCCCACCGTCATCCTCGGGCTCGACCCGAGGATCCACGCATCCGCAACAACCTCAGATGAACTGCGAAATCACCACGTAACCGGCATAACCGGCATTGGCGATGATCAGGCAGAACACCGCGAAGGACCCGAGGTCCTTCGAATGTTTGCCCATCTCCGAAATCTCCGGAGAGACCCGATCGACGATCTCCTCGATTGCCGTGTTGAGCGCCTCGAAGGCGATCATCAGCAGGAAGAGGATGGCCATCGCCACATATTGGAAGAAGTTGGCCCCGACGACGGCGAAGATGACCATGGCGACGCCGAAGGCGATCAGCTCATGGCGGAAGGCGGATTCGCCGAGCAGGCGGCGTGCGCCCGCGGCCGAATAGCTCGCCGCGGCGATCAGGTGGCTGAAGCCCGTCTTTTTCTCGATTGGTCCCTGACCCATTCTTCAATCCCGTTCTTGCCATACCCATGGAGCGAATGCCCCATGAGCTCAATCCATGCCATCGAGGCTTTTTGCCGACCGCTCGCTACGAACGGTTGCTGACGCCTGCCTGAACGAAGGTCGCCATGCCGGAATGGCAGGCGGCCGCCGACTTGACGATGCCGGCGGCAAGGGCAGCACCGGTACCCTCGCCCAGACGCATGCCGAGCGCCAGGAGCGGCGTCTTGCCGAGCTTCTCGATCGCCTTCATATGCGCAGGCTCCGCCGAGACATGGCCGATCAGGCAATGGTCGAGGGCCGACGGATTGGCCGCGCGCAGGATGGCACCGGCGGCCGTCGCGACATAGCCGTCGATGATGACGGGGATTTTCTGCATGCGCGCGGCGAGGATGGCGCCGGCCATTGCCGCAATCTCGCGGCCGCCGAGACGACGCAGCACTTCCAGGGGATCGGAGAGATGATCGCGGTTGAGCGCAACCGCCTTCTCGACGGCGGCGATCTTGCGCTGGAGCACTTCGCCTTCCGAACCGGTGCCCGGACCGACCCATTCCTCGGCCGTGCCGCCGTAAAGCGCCAGGTTGATGGCGGCGGCGATCGTCGTGTTGCCGATGCCCATTTCGCCGATGCACAGCAGGTCCGTACCGCCGGCAACGGCTTCCATGCCGAAGGCCATGGTCGCAGCGCAGTCGCGCTCGGAGAGCGCCGGCTCTTCGGTTATGTCCGCCGTCGGATAGTCGAGCGCAAGATCGAAGACCTTGAGGCCGAGATCGTGCGTCACGCAGATCTGGTTGATCGCCGCGCCGCCGGCCGCAAAGTTTTCCACCATCTGCGCCGTGACGGAGGACGGATAGGGCGTGATACCCTGCTTGGTGACGCCGTGATTGCCGGCGAAGATCGCGACCAGCGGACGCGTGACGGCCGGGGCGCGGCCGGTCCAGGCGGCGAGCCAGAAGGCGATCTCTTCCAGGCGGCCGAGTGCGCCCGGCGGCTTCGTCAGCTGACTATCCCGTTCACGTGCGGCGACCAGCGCGGCCGCGTCCGGACCGGGCAGATTGCGCAGCAATTCACGGAAATCATCGAACGGCAGGCCGCTGGCACTCATCTTGGGAATTCCTTGGTTGGGGCTTTCAAAGGCAGGTGTCTCCTAATAGAGGCAGGGCGCGGCGCCGACAACCGCATTTGCGGCAGAGGCCAACGCCTTTTGCGGCGGCAGGCGGCGACAGGTGTCGCTCATCGGAAAGTGACCCGGCGATACGGGTTTTACGATGCCGAAAACGGGGGCGAAGGCTGCACGGCAATCCGCGCCCTCCTCCATCCTCGAGCATGCTCCGGGGACTATCTTTCAGGGGTCGGCGGCCAGCCTGGCCGCCCGCCAGCAGGGGCCAACAGCGTGACCATCCAGGACTATATCGACGACATCGCCCGCTCCGTCGCCTTTCTCTCCCGCGTGCATGTGCCGCAGCGCCATTTCATCGGCCATGACGGCAAGCTGTCGCGCGCCGTCGCGGCCTTCCCGGTCGCCGGCGTGCTGATCGTGCTGCCGCCGGCAGCGCTCGCCGCCGTGCTGCTCGCCTTCCACGCCCCGCCGCTGCTGCTCGCCTTCGCCGTGCTCGGCCTGCAGGTGCTGATCACGGGCGCGCTGCACGAGGACGGCCTGTCCGACAGCGCCGACGGCATCGGCGGCGGGCGCGACCGCGACAGCGCGCTCGCCATCATGAAGGACAGCCGCGCCGGCTCCTACGGCGTCGTGGCGCTGGTGCTCTCCTTCGGCATCCGCAGCGCCGCCATATCAGCGCTCGCCCCCGTCCTGACGCCCGCCGGTCTCGCCATGGCGCTGCTCGCCGCCGCCGCCGCCAGCCGCACCGCCATGGTCTGGCACTGGTCGCTTCTGCCGCCCGCCCGGCGCGACGGCGTGGCCGCCTCGGTCGGCGAGCCGGACCGCACGGCAACCGTCGTGGCGCTCGTCACCGGCATTCTCATCGCCGCCGCCCTGCTCGTGCCGCATGCAACGATCTTCTCGCTGGTGCTCTCGCTCGTCGGCGCCATCGCCGCCGTGCTGGTGTTCAACCGCATCACGCTGCGCAAGATCGGCGGCCATACCGGCGATACGATCGGCGCCACGCAGCAGCTCACGGAAATGTCGGTCCTCACGGCTCTTGCCTTGGCGCTGTGAGCTGACGATATACAAGCAAGTCCCAGCAAAACTGCGCAGCGGTTTTGCGTCCGGGATTGCGAAAGCATAAAAGGGATATCCGGAGACGCAATGGAATCGCCCTGCATCCTCGTCTGTTCGATCGACATGGTGACCGGCTACTGTTTCGGCTGCGGCCGCACGCGCGATGAGATCGGCGCGTGGTCGCTCTACACATCCGAACAGCGCCGCACGATCATGGCCGAACTGCCGGCCCGTCTCAAAACCGTCGAGCGCAAGCCCCGGCGCGAGACCCGG
>CBFGOD010000374.1:0-4704 GCA_965650295.1 uncultured Shinella sp.
GCCCCAGCCACCGTCGGCGGAATCGCGGTCACCGACAAGAACGGCGAGGTCTCCAAGGCGGAAGTCGATGCCAAGCGCGACGCCTTCCGCGATGCCCGCAAGGCGTTCCGCGAGGTGAAGTCGACCGACGACGAAGCCCGCAAGGCCGCCCGTGAGGCGCTTGGCGAAGCGCGCATGGACCGCATGGGCGCCCGCATGTTCGAACGCGCCGATGCCGACAAGAACGGCACGCTGACCAAGGCCGAAATGGAAACCGCCGCCGCCGCGCTGTTCAAGCAGCGCGACCGCAACGGCGACGGCTTCCTGACGTCCGACGAAATCGGCAAGCGCCACAAATAAGCTTTCTCCAGCAGCACGTCCCGACTGAAAACGCCCCGGCCCTGCCGGGGCGTCTTTTTTTTTGAGAACCATCGCCTGCGTGATTGCGGCATGCGTCCGGGCGAGAATATTACCTACCGTTTGACAGTCTCGTGTTCATGGCTGGTAACGACACGGGACATATCGCCATGGGCGCAGACTGCTCGACTCCTCGGGTCTAGCCCTGATAGGGCGGGGATGAGAGGCCGCCCGTCTATCAACCGACGAAGCGCGGGTCGTCTCTTCGGTCTCAACGCATCGCTCTTGCTTCACCGTCCAGCTTTCCCCCAGCATGCCCTCTCATCATCCCCACATCCGCACCGCCCACCGGACAGGCAGCTCTACCTCTCCTCCGTCACCCCGGACTTGATCCGGGGTCCAGCCACCGCGCGTCCGCGCGGTGAGAGACCACTTCGCCCCATCCTCGACGTCACAGGCCTTCCGCGCCGCGGACGCGGCGCTGCTGGATGCCGGATCAAGTCCGGTATGACGGAAGTGAGGTAGGCACGCCCGACGATGCGGCGTTTGCCACCCTGTTTGTGATGGCCGCCGCACGAAAATCACCACGCATTTTCCCCGCCCTGCAAACCTGTGCCTACAATCCCCCCATCCCGCCGCGGATACACTGCCAGGCGTGGCAGCGAGGCGGGGTCGGCGCGGTGTGTGGGGCGAAGACGCAGAACCTCACGCACCGGGCCTGCGGAAAATGGTCTCCCTCCGGCGACATGGGGGAAGCGATGGGGTGTCGGACCGATCCCGTCGTTTCATGCTCCAGAAGGCGCGCCGGATGTGCCTGTGCGGTACACAAGGGGGCTGGAATTGGCGGATGCGTCGGCATCGTCCGCCGGGTGGAGACACGCGGGAAGGTCAAAACCTTCCGTCGGGATCGCCAGAGCGTGCGGTCGCGATGTCAAACGGCGCTGTGCCCACCCGGAAACCGGCGAACGACATCCTCAATCCCGGCCTTTGCAGAGAGACCCAAGTCGCGGGCAAAAACCGCTGAACGGGGTGCTGAAAGGTGCCACCTATATTATTTCAGTCGAGGCAGCTCTCAGCGCCCCGTCCGAAATGCTCTTTGAAACCCACGGGCGGAAACCGCCGCGTGGGCGATGGTGTTGGCCGCGGCGCACGGGGATGGATTCACGCCGGCCAAACGAAAAAGGCCGGCGTTTCCGCCGGCCTCTTCCTGTTCAAACGCCGTTCTTTCAGAACTCTTCCCACTCGTCCTGTGCGAGCGCCGTATTGCCGGCGACCTGCGGAATGGAGCGGGCCGCCGTGCGCGGGGCCTGATAGCTGCTGCGGGTGGCAGCCTGCGGACGGGCGGCCGGCTGGACCGGCTGGGCAACTGCCGCACCGGCGCGGAAGCGGGCAACCAGCGACTTCAGCGTTTGCGCCTCGTCGTTCAGCGCCATGGAGGCGGCGGTGGTTTCTTCCACCATCGCGGCGTTCTGCTGGGTCACCTGGTCCATCTGGTTGACGGCCGAGTTGATCTCCTTGAGGCCGACGGCCTGTTCGGAGGCGGACTGCGAGATCTGCCGGATCAGGCCGTTGATCTGGATGACCTGGTCGGCGATGTTTTCCAGTGCCTCGCCGGCCTTGCCGACAAGATCCACACCTTCGCGCACCTGCACTTCGGACGTGTTGATCAACGCCTTGATTTCCTTGGCGGCCTTGGCCGAACGCTGGGCGAGTTCGCGCACCTCCTGGGCGACGACGGCAAAACCCTTGCCGGCCTCACCGGCGCGTGCGGCTTCGACACCCGCGTTCAGGGCCAGGAGGTTGGTCTGGAAGGCGATCTCGTCGATCACGCCGATGATGTTGGAGATTTCGTCCGAGGAGTGCTCGATGCCATGCATGGCGGCGATGGCTTTCTGCACGACCTCGCCGGACTTGCTGGCGTCGTTGCTGGCCGTTTCCACGGATTTGGCGGCGACGCGGGCATTGTCGGCGCTGGAATTGACCTGCGAGGTCAGCTCGTCGAGCGCTGCGGCGGTTTCTTCCAGGCTTGCGGCCTGCTGTTCGGTGCGGTGCGACAGGTCGGCCGCGCCGCGGGAGATTTCGCCCGTGCCGCCGCCGATATTGCCGACCGAGGCATTGACCGTCTGGATCGTCTCTTCGAGGCTGGCGATCGCCGAGTTGAAGTCGGTCTTGAGCTTGGCGTATTCGCCGGGGAAATCGCCCGACAGACGGAAGGTCAGGTTGCCGGACGACAGCTGCGAGAGACCGTCGCCAAGGCGGGCGACGATATCGCGCTGGAGAGCGCTCGATTCGGCGCGTTCGGCTTCCGAGCGGCCACGTTCGGCCTCCGTCATCTGGCGCTGGCTGTTGGCTTCGGCTTCCAGCCGCTTGGTGTCGGCGAGCTGGTGGCGGAAACCTTCCAGCGCCTTGGCGACGGAGCCCGTCTCGTCCGAACGGTCCTGGCCGGCGATCGGCTGGGTATAGATGCCCTTGCCGAGTGTGGCGACGTCGGCGACGAGGCCGGCGAGCGGCTTCTGCACGAAGGTGCGTACGGCGAGATAGAGGCCAGCGAGCACGGCGCCCAGAACGATCAGGCCGCCCAGGATCATCATATAGGTCTGGTCCTGCACCGGCGCATTGATCGCCGCACGCGGCACATCGACGATGACGGCCCAGGTCGTGTTGATATCGGGCAGCGCGAACGGATAGACGACGCGGTCGAAGGAGGCGAGCTCGCCGAAGGTCAGGTTCGCGATATGGCCGATCTTGCCGGTCGCCAGAGAGTCCTTGACGACCTCGTTGCCTTCGCCGTCATATTCCTTCATCAGCAGCTCGACCGTCGGAGCGACGATCCACTTGGCGCCCTGCGAGACCAGCATGACGCGGCCTTCGCCGAAGGGCTTGAGCTGGCTGAGCTTGTCGTAGAGCGTCTTCAGCGATACGTCGACGCCGGTGACGCCGATCAGCTTGCCGTTGACGTTGACCGGATAGGCGATGGAGGCCATCGTCAGGCCGTCGCCGGTCGAGGTTTCCTGATAGGGCTGGCTCATGGCGCCCTTGCCGCTTTTGGCTGCGAGTGCGTACCACTCGGCCTTGTAGTCGGACTGGAAGGTCGACAGCGTGATCGCGCCGTCCTTGCGCTTCGTCCAGTAGGGGTTGAACGAGCCGTCCTTGAACGTGCCGGTTTCCAGCTGCTCCGCCGTCTCGCGCGACTTGCCGTCAAAGGCGTTCGGCTCCTCGGCAAACCAGCTGCCCAGCGCAAAGCTGTTCTTTTCCGTGTTCGCCTTGAGAATGGCGACGATGTCCTTGCGTTCCATGAAGCCGGCACCCTGGCCCTGCTCGATGACGCCGCTCATGGCGCGTGCAGCACCCGCCAGCGCGCCGATATCGGCAGCGACGTCGGAGGCGATCGCCTTCGCTTCGGTATCGGCCTGCGTATAGACGAGGTCGGAAACGCGGTTCTGGGTCTGGCCGATGAGAACGGTATTGGAAGCGAGCATCACCAGGGCGATCGTACCGCCGGTAACGGCGATCAGCTTCGTCGCGAGCGACTGGGCCTTGAATTTGAACATGAAATCCTCACGATGATAGACGTCCGCGGCAGACGGCCGCGAAGAAGCACATTCACTTGCAGGAAATCTCCATCATGGAGGGCGGGGCGCAGGACCAGCGCCAGAGACGGTCCGCTCCCTCAAGGCGCGGCGTCTGAAGACTTCAGTAACCTATAAAATATTAATAAATAGCGACGCAGCGGCCTGACGAAATGTGCCAAGCGGTTGAATTCTCAGGCGTCGCGGCCAATGCGACGCCTGATTTGCCATTTGCGAAATCTTGCTGCCGCAACGGTTGTGTTACGCGCCTAGATCTTCGCATCGACGGTTGCGGCAAAGGGGATGGAGGGCTGGGCGCCGGGCTTGAGGCAGGCAATCGACCCCGCGACCGACGCGCGGCGCAGCGCATCCTTGAAGGCAAGGCCGGCATCGAGCGAGGCGGCGAGATAGCCGCAGAACGTATCGCCCGCCCCCACCGTATCGACCGGCTCGATCGCAAGGCCGGCAGCGCGGAAAATCTCGCCCTTGCGGATGGCGATGACACCATCGGCGCCGAGCGTGACGATGATCGTCTGGCCGCTTTCGGCGTGCAGCCTGCGCATGGTGGCCTCGCGCTCCTCATCCGAAAGCTCGCCCTTCCCGACGAAAAGGTCGAATTCGGTTTCATTGGCGACGAGAATATCGGCCGTTGCACCGAGACGGCGCGCTTCCGGGCTGAAGGGAGCGATGTTGATGATCGAGGTGACGCCCTTCTGCTTGGCGGCGACAAGGGCCGCCTCGATGGACGTGTTCGGGATTTCGAACTGCAGCATCAGGTAATCGCCGCGCGTCATGCCGC
>CBFGOD010000375.1:0-4704 GCA_965650295.1 uncultured Shinella sp.
CGGCGTCACCACTTCGGGACATGACATCAGTCGCGGCTCCGGCACCCTGACGACGGGCGAGACCGCCCGCTTCAGCATTGCGCTCAGCGAAGCCGTGACGATCACAAATGCAAGCAAGCTGGTGCTGCTCCTCGGCAATGGCGAACGGGCCGTCTATGATGCCGCCGCCTCCACCGCCACAAAGCTGGTGTTCAGCTACACGGTCGGGCTTGAGGAGACATCGAGCGATCTCACCGCCAAGGGGATCAGCCTGAACGGCGCAACAATCCGGGACGCGGCAGGCAACGATGCCAATCTCACCGGTGCCATCGCCAATCCGACCGGCACCCTCGTCATCGACGGCTATACCGGCACGTCGGGCGTCGACGCGTTCAAGGGTACGACCGGCGCGAACACCTTCCGCGGACTTGGCGGCAACGACACCTATGTCGTCAATCACACCGGCGACAAGGTGATCGAGACGGAGAAGCAAGGCACCGATACGGTCTTTGCCTCCGTTTCCCATACGCTTGCCGCCAATGTCGAAAACCTGACGCTGACCGGCTCCAAGGAGATCAACGGCACCGGCAACAGCCTTGCCAACGTCCTCGCCGGCAACGGGCTGGCCAACATCCTGAAGGGTGTTGACGGGAACGACACGCTGAAGGGCGGCGCCGGCAATGACACCCTCTATGGCGGGCTCGGCAAGGACCTGCTGGTTGGAGGATCGGGCAAGGATACGTTCGTGTTCGACACCAAGCTCGGCGCGACGAACATCGACACGATCGACGACTTTTCCATTCGGGACGATACGATCTTCCTCGACAACGACATCTTCACAAAGGCCGGCAAAGTCGGAGATCTCTCGGAAAAGGCCTTTTATATTGGCGCTCGGGCGCATGCGGAGACAGACCGGATCATCTACGATTCGAAGACGGGCAAGCTCTGGTACGACGCCGACGGCTCCGGCAAAGGCTTAGCCTTTCAGTTCGCCACCCTTGATGCCGGCCTGAAGATGACGGCGACGGATTTCGATATTATCGGGTGATTGCCGTAGACCGGAAAGCGATCCGGCTACAGTGTAACCCGATGAAAGCAGAGAGTATTTTTGGCAGGTATTGGAATTCACGCAACAGCGCTCATCATGGAGGACATCATCATGAAATATGCCATCCTTATCGCCACGCTTTTGGTCACCGGTACCGCACAGGCCGCGGACGTCAAGTTCCCGGCCGACGAGCCGATTGCCTCGATCACCATTCCCGATGGCTGGAAAACCACCCCGACCGAAACCGGCATCGAAGTTCAGGCCGACGATGACTCGGTCTATTTCTCGATCGACGCGCAGGACGGCAAGGATACGAGCGAGACGGTCAAGGAAGCCGTCGAATATCTCGCAAGCCAGAATGTCACGGTCGACGATTCGACCAAGAAAGAAGAGGAAGGCAAGCTCAACGGCATGCAGGCTTACAATGTCTACTGGTCGGGCAAGGACAGCGACGGCCCGGTAACCATCGGCCTGACCGCATTGGTGGCTGGCACCGACAAGACCCTGGTCATTACCTATTGGGGCGGCACCGAAGAACAGAAAGCGCACGGCGAAGAGATCGGCACGATCTTCAACTCCCTGAAGCCGATCGCCCAGTAAAATTGGCCCGGCCGGCCCGGCAAGTTTCAGGGTTCACGTCTCTCGCATAAGACATTCCGGCGAGAACCATCGGCAACTTTATATGCGTTGCAGCATCGGAACTCGGCCTGGAAGATGCCGAGCAGTTTCGCCTCTTCGGCGACACCCTCGATGGATACCGGCTGACCGTCGGACAGAGCTTCAAGGAAACGGGCGATCTCGCCGGGATCGTGCTGGTGAGCTTCGGCTGGGCAAGCGCACTCGCAGTGCTGCTCGCCTTCGCGACGGGGGCCTATCTCGCCCACCGCGCACAGGAGCGTCTGGACACGATCGCCGCGGCGATGTCGGCGGTCTCGGATGGCCAGCTTCAGGTGCGTATACTTCTCACCGGCGCGCGGGATGACATCGATGAAATCGCCGGACAGATCAACCAGGCCCTCGAACGGCTCTCCGCGCTCGTTGAAAGCATGCGGCAGGTCAGCACCGACATCGCCCATGACCTCAAGACGCCGCTCAACCGGCTGAAGCTGACAGTGGACGAAGTGCTCGACCGCAGCGGGCAAGACGCATCCTTGCGGCCGTTGCTGGAGGAAGCGCTTGCCGAATGCGACCGGATCAATGCGACCTTCGACGCCCTGTTGCGCATATCCCAGATCGAGGCCGGCGCGTGCAAGCTGCGTTTCTAGCCGGTCGACCTTCGGCAATTGGTGCTTGATGTTGTCGATACCTATGCGGGTGTTGCGGAGGACCATGGACGGAGCCTGCTTGCGGGCAGGATCGACGAAGCCGACTTGGATGGCGACAGCGAACTCCTGACGCAGATGCTGGCCAACCTGATCGAGAATGCCATCACGCACTGCCCTGCCGGCGCTACCATCGCCGTCGGCCTCGTTCACTGTGAGCATGACCTTTCCTTGACGGTGGCCGATGACGGACGCGAAAAGGTGTTTCGGAGGCTTTACCGGCTCGACAAGAGCCGTGGCACGGCAGGCAGCGACCTGGGGCTCAGCCTCGCTCTTGAAGGGATTAGAACGAACAGCCCGCAGATTTTATCGTCTTGCTGCACTGGAACCGCGCGGGTCGCTTGGTTTGACCGACGTGAATCCGGCATTGAAATTGTCACGCATTTACGTCAGACAAATGCATGACAAAATGGCAACCCGATGCCGGCCTGCTGCGGCGCCCGGTCTATGTCTCCCTCGCGGATCAGTTCTCCGCGGCGATCAAGAACGGTCGCCTCGCCGCAGATGAAAAGCTGCCGGCGCACCGTGATCTCGCATATGACCTCAAGCTCTCCATCCAGACCGTCAGCAAGGCCTATGATATCCTTGCACGCCGCGGTCTGGTGTCGGGTGAGGTCGGCCGCGGCACCTATGTCAAGCCGAGCGGCCGCTCATTCCAGCCGCCCTATATGACGGACGGCCAGGCGGATGTGATCGATCTCTCGATTGTCACGCCTGTCTGCACCCAACGACAGCTCGATCGCATGAAAGCAGCGCTTCATTCGCTTGGTGATATGATGACGCCCGCCTCCGCTCTGTCCTTTCGGCCAAACACGATTTTCCCCCGGCACAATGACGCAGCGGCTCGATGGCTGGCTACCCTCGGCCTTAAAGTGTCGTCGCAGAATGTGCTTCTGACCAATGGCTCGTCCTCGGCCTTCACCGTGGCACTCATGAGCGCTGTTGGGTCCGGCGCGATCCTGGCGGCTGAAGAGGTCTGTTATCATGTGGTGCGCCCGCTGGCGGACTATCTCGGTATCCGCGTTCGCGCGATCGCGGCAGACGCCGACGGCATGCTGCCTGAAGCACTGGACGAGGCGTGCGGTCACGAGGAGATCCGCGCGATCACATTGCAGCCGAATCTCGCCAATCCAACCGTCGTTCTGATGTCGGAGGCCCGACGCCACGCCCTTGTCGACGTCGCCCGCAAACACGACGTCGCGATTATCGAAGTCGATGTTTTCGGACCGCTGATTTCCAATCGTCCACGCCCGGTCGCAACGATTGCACCGGAACGCACAATCTACGTGACGGGCTTCAGCAAAGTGACCTTGCCCGGTTTGCGCATCGGCTATGTCGTCGGGCCGGACCATCTCACCGCAACCATCGCAAACCGCCAGCTGATGACCACCTGGATGGCGACGCCTGTGGTCGCCGAGATCGCGACACTATGGCTTGGCGACGGCACGATGGACGCTCTGGTCAACTGGCAGCGCGAAACCCTTCGCGCCCGCAATCGGATCGTTGCGGAATGCTTCGAGGGCCTTTCCTACCGGGCCCACCCTGAAGGGCTCCACGTCTGGTTGCCTCTCTCGCCCGATCATGACGAGGTCGCGTTCGTCTCGCAGGCCAGAGCCCGCGGCGTTGCGGTCGCGCCCAGCACGCCGTTCTGTCTCTCGGGCTCGCCGGTTGGCGCCGTCCGCATCGCTGTCGGCGCAACAGATGAGGACGCTCTGCGAAAAGGCCTGGAGGTTCTCGCCTCCCTGCTGCGTGCAGCCCCGGATAGGAACATATTGTCGCTCTAGCAAATTGACACGTATCTTTTTCTCAGATTGACATGTTTTTGTCTGCGCGGCTCAATAGGTTTCGAACCCTGCGGAGCGCGCATGATCGACGAAATCCAGCCACGCAAAACACTGGACGAACGGCCTTCTTCCCGGCGCATCGGCCTGATCGCGCTTGCGACCGATCATACCGTCGAGGCCGATTTCCGGCGCCTGGTAGCAAGAGACGAGATTGCGGTTCATGTGACGCGCATTGCCTATGCCAACCCCACAACGCCGGAAAACCTGCGCGCCATGCAGCCACTCCTCACCGAGGCTGCGTCGCTTATTCTCCCCAGCGAGGAGCTGGATGCCATCGTCTATGGCTGCACCTCCGCATCGGTGGTCATCGGCGAAGGCGAGATTGCTGCGGCGCTCAATGCCGGCAAGCCACGCACGCCGGTCATAACACCCGCCGGTGCGGCGGTTCGAGCCCTTCGCGCCCTCGGCGCAAAAAGCATCGCCATCCTGACACCCTATGTGCCGCGCACCGCGGAACCCATGCATGCCTTCTTCTCCAGGCAGGGCTTCTGGGTCGACCGTATGGTCTGCC
>CBFGOD010000376.1:0-4701 GCA_965650295.1 uncultured Shinella sp.
GGACCCTCCCCCTGACGGCCGAGATAGTCGCCGACATGGAAGCGCAGCTCGTAGATGCCGGATTTCATCGTCTCACCGGCAAGAAGCGGCGCGTCGCAGCGGCCGTCGTCATTCGTCTCGGTGGTCTTGATCAGGTGGAAGGTCTCGCCTTCGACCCGAAAGAGATCGATGCGCAGGCCTTCCGCCGGCTTGCCGCGCGCCGTGTCCAGAACGTGGGTCGTGAGCCGCCCGGCTCCCTGGTTATGAGACTGCATGTTTTCCTCCCGAGCACACTACGCCTGCCATCACTATCCGTCACCCTTTATCCCCTGAAAAGCGGCGAGATCGTTCGAGACTTTCAAATTTTCCTGAGGAATGTCACGCGCAAATTTCGGGTTAGCATTTGGCAATCGAAAGCGTTTGGAGGAGCGTTCCATGCGGTATTGCCGCGATATGCACGGACATGGTCAGACCCCGCCGCAGGCCGATTGGCCTGATGATGCGCGCATCGCCGTGCAGTTCGTCCTGAACTACGAGGAAGGCGGCGAGAACTGCGTGCTGCATGGCGACGGGGCCTCGGAAGCTTTCCTGTCGGAAATCGTCGGCGCCGCCCAATGGCCGGGCCAGCGCCACTGGAACATGGAATCGATCTACGAATACGGCGCCCGCGCCGGCTTCTGGCGCCTGCACCGGCTGCTCACGGAAAAGAACGTGCCCGTGACGGTCTATGGCGTGGCGACCGCGCTTCAGCGCTCGCCCGCGCAGGTCGCCGCAATGATCGAGGCCGGCTGGGAAATCGCCTCGCATGGCCTGAAATGGGTCGAGCACAAGGACATGAAGCCGGAGGAGGAGCGCGAAGCGATTGCCGAAGCCATCCGCCTGCACACGCTGGTGACCGGCGAACGCCCGCGCGGCTGGTACACCGGCCGCTGTTCCGTCAACACGGTCGATCTCGTCGCCGAGGCCGGCGGCTTCGACTATATTTCCGACACCTATGCCGACGACCTGCCCTACTGGACCGAACACGACGGCAAGCAGCAGCTGATCATCCCCTATACGCTGGATGCAAACGACATGCGTTTCGCCACGCCGCAGGGGTTCAACAGCGGCGACCAGTTCTTCACCTATCTGAAGGATTCGTTCGACGCGCTCTATGCCGAAGGCAAGGCCGGCCACCCGAAGATGATGAGCATCGGCCTGCACTGCCGCCTGATGGGCCGCCCCGGCCGCGTCATGGCGCTTGCCCGCTTCATCCATTACATCCAGAGCCACGAGAAGGTCTGGATTCCCCGGCGCGTCGACATTGCCGAGCACTGGGCAAAGACCCATCCGCCGCGGCCGCAGGCCGAGCGTCCCTCGCAGATGGAGGAAGAGGCCTTCGTCCAGCGTTTCGGCGACATTTTCGAGCACTCCCCGTGGATTGCACGGCGCGCCTGGGCGGGCGAACTTTCGCCGGCGAACGACACCGCCGTCGGCCTTGCCGCCGCGCTGACCTTCCAGTTCCGCGCCGCCAGTGACGAACAGCGCCTCGGCGTGCTCATCGCCCACCCGGATCTTGCCGGCAAGCTGGCGCAGGCCAAGCGCCTGACGGCAAGCTCGACCGATGAACAGGCCTCCGCCGGCCTCGATGCCCTGACGGACGAGGAGCGCGCGCGCTTCACCGATCTCAACGAGCGCTATGTGAGGACGTTCGGCTTCCCCTTCATCATCGCCGTGCGCGACAACACCAAAGCCAGCATCCTCGCCGCCTTCGAAAAACGCATCGCCCATGACCGCGACACCGAATTCGCCACCGCCTGCAAGCAGGTGGAGCGCATCGGGCTGTTGCGGCTCAAGGCGCTGCTGCCGGCCTGAGAGACGCGGCCATGTCGACCGCCGCCCTGCCCGCCTTCGCGCGCGGAACGATCAACCTGGCCTCGGCCGGTCTCGGGGCGAAGGGGCTTTTCGCGACGGACGAGTTTTTCGGCCCGCTGTCGCGGCTGCTCTCCGACGAGCCCGCCGTCTACCATGCCGGCGTCTATGACGCGCATGGCAAATGGATGGACGGCTGGGAAACCCGCCGGCGGCGCGGGCCGGGGCATGACCACGCCGTGATCGCGCTCGCGACCGCAGGCCGCATCCGCGGCTTCGATGTCGATACCGCCTTCTTCACCGGCAATTATCCGACGGCCTGCGCCATCGAGGGCTGTCTGGCGCCCGATGGTCCCGACGAGGCGACGCAATGGGTGGAGCTTCTGGCACCGAGCCCGCTCGGGCCGGGCGCCCAGCATTTCTTCGACTGCGCCACGGACATTCTCATCAGCCATGTCAGGCTGCGAATCTATCCCGATGGCGGGGTGGCGCGGCTGCGCGTCTATGGTATTCCTGCCCTTGCGCCGGCCGAAGGGCCGATCGATCTGGCGTCCGCCCTGTCCGGCGGGCAGGTCGTCGCATTTTCCAACGGTCACTACGGCCATCAGCGCTTGCTCGCGCCCGGCAGTGGCGTCAATATGGGTGACGGCTGGGAAACCAGCCGCCGCCGGCAGCCGGGCCACGAATGGATCGTGGTCAAGCTCGCCGCACGCGCGACGGTCGAAAGCATCGTCGTCGATACCGCCCATTTCAAGGGCAACTATCCGGATGCCTGCTCGCTGCAGGCCGCCGATCTGACGGGCACGACGGGGGACCTCCCCACCCTTGTCACCGCCGCGTCGATGTTCTGGCAGGAAATCCTGCCCGAGCAGAAACTGGCCGCCGACCGTATTCACACGTTCGATGGCCATCTCGTGAAGCAGGCGGGTGCCGTGACCCATGTCCGCCTGAACATTCATCCGGACGGTGGCATCAGCCGTCTGAGGGTTTTTGGCCATCCGGCCGAGGGAGGAAAGACATGAAGACCATCGAAATCAGAGAGCTGACCCGCGAGGCCTTCGCGCCCTTCGGCCAGGTCATCGAACAGGACGGCGCACACAATTTCCCGATCAATGCGGGCAAGTGCACGCGTTTCCACGATCTCGCCAATATCGAGACGACGGGCGAGAAGGCCCGCCCGATGATCAGCCTGCTGCGCGGCGAACCCTATCCGCTGCCGCTGGAACTCAAGATGGTGGAGCGCCATCCGCTCGGCAGCCAGGCCTTCATTCCGCTGAGCGACGCCACCTTCCTCGTCGTCGTGGCGGAAGAAACCGAAAGCGGCCCGGCCGAGCCCATCGCCTTCCGCACCCTGCCCGGCCAGGGCGTCAATATCGGCCGCAATGTCTGGCACGGCATCCTGACGCCGCTCGACAAGACCTCGGATTTCGCCGTGGTCGATCGCGGCGGCGAGGGCGTGAACCTCGAAGAGCATTTCTACCAGGAATCCTTCCTGGTCCGCTGATCCACCACCGGGGAGACGCGGATCCGCCGGCCCGCCTCCACGGGCCGGCATTTTCGTCTTCACACAAGGACCATCCCGCCGCTCCCGACACCGCGCACCGTTCGCGCCATGTCGGGAGCGGTTTTTCTTTGCCCACTCGCCGCCGGCATTGGCTTTATTGCCCCTGACACACAGCCGAAACGCAAACGGGCCGCGCTGTGAGCGCGGCCCGTTCCTTTGGATGGATAGCTGTCGTCTTACTCGGCGAAGAAGGCGAAGCGGATGACGAAGAGGATCGCGACGATCGCCGTTGCCGGGTGGATGTCCTTCCACTTGCCGGTGAAGAGCTTCATGACGACGTAGCTGATGAAGCCGAAGGCAAGGCCGTTGGCGATCGAATAGGTGAAGGGCATGGCGAGTGCGGTGAGCGCGGCCGGTGCGGCTTCCGTCAGGTCTTCCCACTCGATTTCCGTCAGTTCGCGCATCATCAGGCCGGCGACATAAAGCAGGGCCGGCGCCGTCGCGACGCTCGGAACGGAGCCCGCGAGCGGCGAGATGAAGAGGGCTGCGAGGAACAGGATGGCGACGGTGAAGGCGGTGAGGCCCGTGCGGCCGCCGGCCTGGACGCCCGAGGCGCTTTCGACGTAAGCCGTGGTCGAGCTGGTGCCGATCAGCGAGCCGGCGACGATGGCCGTGCTGTCGGCGAGAAGGGCGCGGCCGAGGCGGCTCTTCTTGCCTTCCTGGATGAGGTTGGCGCGCTTGGCGACGCCGATCAGCGTGCCGGTCGCGTCGAACACTTCGACGAGAACGAAGACCAGGATGACATGCAGCAGGCCGCCATGCAGCGCGCCCATGATGTCGAGCTGCAGGAAGGTCGGCATGATCGACGGCGGGGCCGAGACGACGCCCTGGAACTGGCTGACGCCGGTGACCCAGGAGAGGATCGTGACGGCGAGGATGCCGATCAGGATCGCGCCCTTGACGCGCAGCGCATCGAGCACGGCGATGATGAAGAAGCCGAGGATGGCGAGCAGCGGGCCGGTCGCCTTGAGGCTGCCGAGGCCGACGAGCGTTGCCGGATTGTCGACGACGATGCCGGCGTTCTTCAGGGCGATGATGCCGAGGAACAGGCCGATACCGGCGGCAATGGCGCTGCGCAGCGAATGCGGAATGCCTTCGATCAGCCAGCTGCGCACCCCGGTCACCGTCAGGATCACGAAGATGAGGCCGGAGATGAAGACGGCGCCCAGCGCCTGCTGCCAGGTGAAGCCCAGCGCCGCCACCACGGTAAAGGCGAAGAAGGCGTTGAGGCCCATGCCGGGCGCCATGCCGATCGGCCAGTTGGCGACCAGCGCCATGACGAGAGACCCGAGTGCTGCCGCAAGACA
>CBFGOD010000377.1:0-4697 GCA_965650295.1 uncultured Shinella sp.
GAGCGACAGATCTTCATCACCGACTGGCGCCAGCGCAACCAGACCTTCTTTTCGGCCCTGCAGGTCGAGCGCAATGTGATGTTCATGATCCTCACGCTGATCGTGCTCGTCGCCGCACTCAACATCATCTCCGGCCTGATCATGCTGGTGAAGGACAAGGGCAGCGACATCGCGATCCTGCGCACCATGGGCGCCACGTCGGGCTCCATCATGCGCATCTTCTTCATGACGGGGGCGGCGATCGGTACGGTCGGCACCTTCGCGGGCGTGCTGCTCGGTGTCATCGTCTGCCTGAATGTCGAATCGATCCGCCAGTTCTTCTCCTGGATTTCGGGCACGACGCTGTTCAACCCGGAACTCTATTTCCTCAGCCAGCTTCCGGCCGACATGAATGCCGGCGAGACGGTCTCCGTCATCCTGATGGCGCTGGCGCTCTCCTTCCTCGCGACGATCTTCCCCGCCTGGCGTGCCTCCAAGCTCGATCCGGTTCAGGCTCTCAGGTACGAATAGGAACACCGCATGGCTGCGCGCGTCGCTTTGGAACTCAAGGGCATCGAACGGCACTACGGCCAGGGCGAGACGGTGCTGTCGATCCTCAAGGGAGCCGACTTCACGCTGAGAAGCGGCGAGACGGTGGCGCTCGTCGCACCCTCGGGCACCGGCAAGTCGACCCTGCTGCATGTCGCGGGCCTGCTCGAGAAACCGGATGCCGGCGATGTCTTCATCAACGGCCATTCCTGCGCCGGCCTGCCGGATGATCAGCGCACGGCAATCCGCCGCAGCGAGATCGGTTTCGTCTACCAGTTCCATCACCTGCTGCCGGAATTCACCGCGCTCGAAAACATCATGATGCCGCAGCTGATCGGCGGCCTGTCGAAGGCGGAGGCGCGCGAACGCGCCGCCCAGCTGCTCGACTACATGCGCATCGGCCACCGCGCCGATCATCGCCCGTCCAAACTCTCGGGCGGCGAGCAGCAGCGTGTCGCCATCGCGCGCGCCGTTGCCAATGCGCCCCTGGTTTTGTTCGCTGACGAACCCACCGGCAATCTCGACCCGGAAACGGCCGGCTATGTCTTCGAAGCGTTGGAAGCGCTCGCCCGCCAGTCCGGCCTTGCCGCGCTGATCGCCACCCACAACCACGAACTCGCCGGTCTTATGGACCGCCGCGTGACGATCGAGGACGGGCTCGTCAAGGAACTGGCTTGAGACGATCATGCCTTTGACAGGAACGCGACTGCGTAGCCGGGGTCAGTGTCTGATCAATCCCCCGCGATAGTCGAGGTCGTAGACTTCCAGCCCGTCAACGACGATAATCTCGCGCCCTCGGAACGCCGTGATATCGCCCTGGCTGCGATCGACATAGCGGCCGAAGGTGTGGTCCAGTTCCGTCCCGCCCAGGACGCGCCGCTCTTCGGCATAGAGACGCGACAACGCGGCCTTGATAACGGTTCCGGCGCGCTCGCCGTCCATGCGCGTTTGATCCACGATCCTGCCAAAATAGTTCATCGCCCAGACAGGTTCTCCGGCATGCCAGACGATTTCCTGTCCCGCAAAATCGCTGCCGCCGACGTAGCTGTCGAGATAGCGCCACTCTCCCAGGGAGAAGCCGTGATCATGCGATCCTGCCCGGCAGGATGGTACACCACCGCCGCCGCTGACATAGCAGTTCGCCTTCGCTTCGACGATAAAATCGTGCAATGCCTGTATGTTCATCTGTCGCTCTCCGCAGGAGGACTATCGGAAAATTCCCGCGGCAGGTCAAGAACAAAAAATGAACATAACGGTCGAAATCCTCGCGTGGGCTTGCCTGAGAGGACGGCTTAGTTGTCCAGCCCGCAGATGGAGCGGGCGGTCTCGTCCTTCCAGTCCTTGAGCAAGGCGAACTGTGCCTGCCCGGAAATCGGCCCGCTGCTGGTCTTGCCCTTGCCGGTCAGTACGTTGAGGTCGCACTCCGCGCCGCCATCGGGGTTCAGCGTGTCATAGGACGAATAGGTGTAACCGGCGACGATGAAATCGAAATTGCGGTAGGCGATGGTGAGCGACTGGCGCCAGCGGTCGCGGCCGACGGAATCGTTCTTGGTCGTGATGGTGAACGAGCCGTTGGCGAGTGCGGCAAGTTCCGGCTCACGGCCGGACATGGTGAGGTCGCCCCAGATGGTGTTCGGCAGCGACAAGGCAAGCGTCAGACGGTTCTCGTCGGGCTTGGCGAGATAGATATAGAGACCATTGTCGTCGCCGCTATCGTCGCCCGGTGTTGCGATCACGGCCAGATCCGCCGTGCCGTCCTTGTTCCAGTCGCCGCTCGCCATGGCGACGATCCGGTCTGCCGGAAAGTCTGCGGCCATTGCGGCGACGGGCAGGGCAATCGAAAACACGAGGGCGGCGGCAAGCGACTTCATCTGATTTCCTCCATGGGGTGAGGCGACCTTATTGCGCGCGGCACCGCCGGTCCAGAGGGGCTGTGGAAAGCTGTTGACATGAGAACAATAATAGAACAAAATAAAAACATAAAAGGAAAGGGAGCCACAATGACCGATTTTCTTCGTGACTTTGCAGCATTCACCTCCATGGCCCTGTTCGTCGCCAGCTTCTCCGTCCTCCTGTTTGGAATCTGACGGTCGCAATCTCCTGATTGATCATTTCAGCTTTCCACGTGCCGCTGTCGCGTGGAAAGCGGGTGTAAGCCCAAGAACCGTCTGGACGAGACGGGTGCGAATCCGCTTATGGTCTTTCTTCTGATCGGAAGGACGTTTGACATGGCGGAAGCGGTTCCAGCAACGGTTGGCGAGAAGATCGCCGAGACGCCCGAATTCGTGCATCTGCGCGTGCATTCGGCTTTCTCGCTTCTCGAAGGTGCCTTGCCGATCAAGAAGATCATCGGCAAGGTAACGTCCGACCAGCAGCCGGCAATCGCCATCACCGACACGAACAATTTGTTCGCGGCGCTCGAATTCTCGCAAAAAGCCATCGGCGATGGCATCCAGCCCTTGATCGGTTGCCAGCTGTCGATCGACATGGAGGATGAAGGCGAGGGTGACAGGCGTGGCGGACAGGCGCAGCTTCAGAAGCTGCCGTCGATCGTTGTCCTGGCCGCAAGTGATGCCGGTTATGCACGCCTCGTCGAACTCGTCAGCCGCGCCTATCTCGGCGGTGAAAGCGGGCAGGCGATCCGTATCGCCTATAGCTGGCTGGCGGAGGGCGGTGCAGATGGGCTGATCGCGCTTACCGGCGCGCGCGGCGGTCCCGTCGACATGGCTTACCTTGCCGGGCAGCCGGCCGTGGCAAAAGCGCGGCTTGATGCGCTGAAGACGGTGTTTGGCGACCGGCTCTATATCGAATTGCAGCGGCATGGGCGCTACGACAAGGCGCATGAACGGCGCATGGTCGAGCTTGCCTATGCGGAAGACGTGCCGCTGGTCGCGACCAACGAGCCGTTCTTCCCGGCACCTGACGACTATGATGCCCATGACGCGCTGATGGCGGTGGCGCACAATGCCATGGTGTCGGACGACAACCGTTTCCGCCTGTCACCGGATCACTATCTCAAGAGCCGCAAGGACATGGCAAAGCTCTTTGCCGACCTGCCGGAGGCACTGGAGAACACGGTCGAGATCGCCAGGCGCTGCTCCTTCGTGCTGAAGACGCGCGGGCCGATCCTGCCGCGCTTCACGGGGGCGACGGATGATCCGGAGGAAGCGGAGCGCGCGGAATCGGCAGAACTGCGCCGCCAGTCCGTGGAGGGTCTCGAGAGCCGCATGGCGCTGCTCGGCCTCTCGCCGGGCTATACGGAACAGGATTACCGCGAGCGGCTGGATTTCGAGCTCAGCGTCATCGAGCGCATGAAGTTCCCAGGATACTTCCTGATCGTTGCCGACTTCATCAAATGGGCCAAGCAGCACAACATCCCCGTCGGGCCGGGCCGCGGCTCGGGTGCGGGTTCGCTCGTGGCTTACGCGCTCACCATCACCGACGTCGATCCGCTGCGCTTCTCGCTGCTGTTCGAACGCTTCCTCAATCCGGAACGCGTTTCGATGCCCGACTTCGACATCGACTTCTGCCAGGATCGCCGCGAAGAGGTGATCCGCTACGTGCAGCAGAAATACGGCCGCGAGCAGGTGGCGCAGATCATCACCTTCGGTTCGCTGCAGGCGCGTGCGGCGCTCCGTGACGTCGGCCGCGTGCTCGAAATGCCCTATGGCCAGGTCGACAAGATCTGCAAGCTCGTGCCCAACAACCCGGCCAATCCAACACCGCTCTACAAGGCGATCGAGGAAGAGCCGAAGTTGCAGGAGGAGGCCGAAAAGGAGCCGGTCGTCGCGCGCCTGCTCGATATCGCCCAGAAGATCGAAGGCCTCTACCGCCACGCCTCCACGCATGCCGCCGGTATCGTGATCGGCGACCGGCCGCTTTCGCAGCTGGTTCCGATGTATCGCGATCCGCGCTCCGACATGCCCGTCACCCAATTCAACATGAAATGGGTGGAGCAGGCCGGCCTCGTGAAATTCGACTTCCTTGGCCTGAAAACGCTCACCGTCCTGAAGACCGCCGTCGACTTCATCCGCAAGCGCAATATCGAAGTCCATCTCGAAAGCCTGCCGCTGGATGATGGGCTCACCTACGAGATGCTGTCGCGCGGCGAGACGGTCGGCGTGTTCCAGGTGGAAAGTGCCGGCATGCGCAAGGCGCTGATCGGCATG
>CBFGOD010000378.1:0-4688 GCA_965650295.1 uncultured Shinella sp.
TCGCCTCGAATGCCAAGTCGGTCAAGATTGCGCTGCCCGAGGTCAAGGTCGGCATCTTCCCCGGTGCCGGCGGCACCCAGCGCGTGCCGCGCCTGGCCAATGCGCAGGACGCGCTCCAGATGATGACCACAGGCTCCTCGCTGACCGGTGCCCGCGCCAAGGCGATGAACCTCGTGCATCAGGTGGTCGAGCCCGATCAGCTCATCCCCGCCGCCAAGCAGATGATCAAGGACGGCCTCAAGCCCGTACAGCCCTGGGACGAGAAGGGCTTCAAGGCCCCCGGCGGCGGCATCTGGACGCCCGCCTCCGCCCAGCTCTGGCCGGCCGCCCCCGCCATCCTGCGCCGCGAAACATCGGGCAACTATCCGGGCGCGCTCGCCATCCTCAAATGCGTCTATGAAGGCCTGCAGGTGCCCTTCGAGACCGGCCTGAAGATCGAGCAGCGCTACTTCACGCATGTCCTCCAGACGACCGAAGCCTTCTCGATGATCCGGTCGCTGTTCATCTCCATGCAGGAGCTCGGCAAGGGTGCCCGCCGCCCGGCCGGAATTCCCAAGGCTGAATTCAAGAAGGTCGCCGTCGTCGGCGCCGGCTTCATGGGCGCCTCCATCGCCTATGTGACGGCCGCCGCCGGCATCCCGGTCGTGCTCATCGACCGCGACCAGGAGGCCGCCGACAAGGGCAAGGCGCATTCTGAGGGCCTCGTCACCGGCGCCATCGGCAAGGGCCGCATGACCAAGGAAGACGGCGAGAAGCTGCTCTCCCTCATCACGCCGACGCCCGACTATGCCAGCCTCGCCGATGCCGATCTCGTCATCGAGGCCGTCTTCGAGGACCGCAATGTCAAGAAGGAGGTCACCGAGAAGATCGAGGCCGTGCTGCGCGAAGACGCCATCTTCGCCTCCAACACCTCGACGCTGCCCATCACCGGCCTTGCCAAGAACTCGAAGCGCCCGAACCAGTTCATCGGCATCCATTTCTTCTCGCCGGTCGACAAGATGATGCTGGTCGAAGTCATTCTCGGCAAGGAAACCGGCGACAAGGCGCTGGCCACCGCGCTCGATTATGTGGCGGCCATCAAGAAGACGCCGATCGTCGTCAACGACACGCGCGGCTTCTACGTCAACCGCTGCGTCTTCCGCTACATGGCCGAAGCCTATGACATGCTGATCGAAGGCGTGCCGGCGGAGATGATCGAGAATGCGGCCAAGATGGCCGGCATGCCGGTCGGCCCGCTGTCGCTCAATGACGAGGTCGCGGTCGATCTCTCCTACAAGATCTTCAAGGCCTCCATCGCCGATCTCGGCCCGCAATCGGTCGATCCGCGCCACATGGAGCTGGTCACGAAGATGGTCGAGGGCGAAGGCCGCCTCGGCCGCAAGGCCGGCAAGGGCTTCTACGACTATCCGCCGAAGCCGGCGAAGAAGAAGCTGTGGCCGGGCCTTAAGGATCTCTACCCGCAGCAGAAGCCCGACGATGTCGATATCACCGTCATAAAGCAGCGCCTGCTCGTCACCATCGCGCTGGAGGCCGCCCGCACCATGGAAGAGGGCATCGTCACCGATCCGCGCGAGGCCGATGTCGGCTCCATCCTCGGCTTCGGCTTCGCTCCCTATACCGGCGGCACGCTGTCCTACATCGACGGCATGGGCGTGAAGACCTTCGTGGCGCTCTGCGAGAAGCTCGCTGCGAAATATGGCAGCCATTTCCAGCCGACGCCGCTCCTGAAAGACATGGCCGCCAAGGGCGAGACCTTCTACAGCCGCTTCGCACCGGAGACCAAGAAGGCCGCCTGAGCCTGCGCAAGATACACAGGAACAGGGGCGGTCTTCGGGCCGCCTCTTTTCGTTGGCCCTGCCCCAGCCCTTCGAGAAAATAAAATTGCGCGTCGGGGCAAATCAAACGCAATAAAGTTCGCAGAACCCCGCATTCCCGGGAGGCCGCATCGCCCCTCTCCGGAAAAAATTTCGCCAACCATTGCCTTTTTCAAAATAAACTTTATATAGAGCCTATCGAAAATTGCTTGCGACCTTTGTCTTCGAGCCCCAAGGCTCTGCCAGATTTCCTTTCATGATCGATCAACGACGGACAAAATATCGTCCGGTTACACTAGCGATGGAAAGGATATCGTTATGAATACAGGCACCGTAAAGTGGTTCAACGGCACCAAGGGTTTTGGCTTCATTCAGCCTGACGACGGCTCGACCGACGTCTTCGTGCACATCTCGGCTGTCGAACGCTCGGGCATGGGCTCGCTGAACGAAGGCCAGAAGGTCAGCTACGAGATCGTCCGCGACCGCAAGTCCGGCAAGAACGCAGCCGACAACCTTCGCGCCGCATAAGATTGTCGTTCCTCCTCGTTGACCACGGATGTACTGGCAGCGTCGAGTTCGAATGACGGGAGAGGTCGGGGTAATGCCCGGCCTTTTTGTTTCCCGGAGGAGTGCCGGCGCAAGCCGCTGCGCACTTTCGCTGGACCTGCTCCAGCCTGATGGAAACTCCGCAAAGGAGAATGCCATGCGCCGAAAGACCTATGCCGCCGGTGATCATATCGTGCTGAAGGCTGACCCGTCGCGCAAGACGGCGGACGAGTGCCGCTGCCGAATCGTCGGCGTTCTGCCCAACGATCATGGCGAGGTGCAGTATCGGGTGCGGCTCGATGGCGAGACCTTCGAGCGGCGTATCGTTGAGAGCGATATCGACGCGGAAGAGGTCGCCACGCCCTCCCGGGATACGGCTGCGAAAGTTTCTATCGCAGGAAAAGCAAGTCCGTGGTTAAAACCACTGAACATTCGCGGCGGGAAGTGATAGTAGGCTTCACGGATTTTTATTTTCCGCCACCAATGCGGCACGAGCCGCGAGAGAAAGGACACCACTTGCAGGTTCTCGTCAGAGATAACAATGTCGATCAGGCGCTGCGCGTCCTGAAGAAGAAATTGCAGCGCGAAGGCGTTTTCCGCGAAATGAAGGCGCGCAGCGCCTTTGAAAAGCCGTCGGAAAAGCGGGCACGCGAGAAGGCGGAAGCCATTCGCCGCCAGCGCAAGCTTGCGCGCAAGCAGATGCAGCGCGAAGGCCTGCTGCCTGCGCCCAAGAAGGCCGTGCGCACGCGCTAAAGCATTTCCAGCCGAAGCGAGATCGCTTGGGCGTCGGACAATGCGGCAAAAAGACAAAAGCTGCAGCATTTCCGGTGAACCAGAGTTTACCGGAAATGCTCTTGGCGGCCGGGCGATTGCCCGGCCCGTCCACCTCCGGCCATTGCTTCAGGCCACCTCCGGCCATCGCTCCAGGAAGGAGAGATCATGACCGCGACCAAGGAAGAATTCTTCAATCCCGTCAAACTTTCGGCCCGCGAAAAGGCGGCAGCGACGGATGAGACGGCGCGCACCATCATCGCATCGGAAGCCACCGCCCGCGAAAAGAAGACCGCGCGGCTGCGCGAACTGCGCCTGCAACAGCAGCCCGCCGAAGAACCGGCACGCCCGGCCGCAAAAACCAGGCGCATCAAGGCCTCCAAATAGGCCGTCGGCCGCTCCAGCCCTACTTGGTCACCGTCAACTTGGCATGCATGCCGGCTTCATAATGGCCCTTGATGTTGCAGAGCAATAGATAGGTGCCAGCCTTGAGCGTCGCTTTCAGCATTCCATCCTGACCCGGCTTCAGGTCCGAGACCTCGCCGAGGCTCTTGAGCGCCTTTTCATCCACGCGATGTTTCGCGGCGACCACGCGGACTTCCTCGCCCGCTGTCTTCAACCTTACCAGAACCATCTCATGCGCTTCGCTGACCGCGTCATTGTGCACGGCAAAGACGACGTCGCCGGCCTTGACCGTCGGCTGGTTGAGCGAGAGCGTCATAGGGCCTCCGCCTTCCCCGCCCTCGATAACCTTGATTGTCGTCGCGGCGGAAGCCGGGGCGCTGAGGCAGATTGCGGTGAGGGCTGCAAGCGTGGCGATACGATATGTCATGGCGTGAACCTTTCTTCAAAGCCTGCCCGTGCCTAACGCCCGTCGCTGACATCTGCCTGAACGTCAAACGTATGGGGCCGATTGAGCCGGAGAGGCCCTGTTCCATCGGAAACAGCGGGGCGCGTGGGGATATGAGACCTTCCAATCACCGGATGAGAGAGGCTCATCCTTAACCGATCAGGAGATACCCCATGCGCAAGTTCATCGTTTCCGCCACCATCGCCCTCGTCGCCGCCGTCTCCTTCGCCGCGCCTTCTCAGGCCGGCTACTACAGCTACGACTACCAGCCCTATTGCTTCATCAAGAAGATCAAGTCCTACGACTACTACGGCAATGTCGTCATCAAGCGCATCAAGGTCTGCCGCTAAGCGACCCTGTCACTGACCTCCCCGAAGGCCCGGATGTTCCCCTGCATCCGGGTCTTTTGCCGTTTGCGTTCTTCGATGCTTGCCGTCGTGCCATGTGGCATGGATCCTCGGCTCAAGCCCGAGGAGGACGGAGGGGAGGGAAACGTGCCCGTCTATTGGCCGACAGAGCGCGGATCGGTTGCTTCAACTCTCAACGGATTCCGCTTTCTTTATTGCCCGCTTGCCCAGAATGTACACTCTTCTCTCCATCCCGGCATCCGCACAGCTTGCCGGATCGGCGCACCACCTCTCCTTCTTCGTCATCCTTATCTGTCGTTGCCTCTTGTCGTAGAGTAAGAGGTGGGCAGCGGACCTTGG
>CBFGOD010000379.1:0-4663 GCA_965650295.1 uncultured Shinella sp.
TTGGGCCGGGTCAAGTATGAGGGCATGAAGGCCTACTGGACCTCGGCGGAAGAGGAGGGCGAGGTGTAGACCTATATGAATGCCCTGCCGAAGCTTGTCGGCTCGCGCACGATCGAGTCGTCGGATTGGAACAATACGGAGGTGACGGCCGATATCGTCGGCGAAATTTCAAGGCGCAGGCAGACGCTCGACAAGACGATCTACATCTTCGGCAGCGCCGACCTCTCGGATGCCCTGCTCACGGCCGGTCTCGTCGACGAGGTGATGCTGGCGACCGTGCCGGTTCAGCTCGGCAGGGGTACGCCCTTCTTCAAGGACGGTGCACGGCGCGACTTCGACCTCATCGAGGCCAAGCCGCTGTCGAATGGTGCGGTCCTCGCGCGCTATGCACCGCAGAGAGTGGCCTGAGCGCGATAACCATTTCTTGAAGAGGCGTGTTGAAACAAATCACGGTGCTGCCCCCTTCGGCGTTCAAGGCGGGTTTCGACATAGGACCCGCCACGCCTCCAACAAGGGAAACCACCATGCGCACGACCAGCACCCTCCTAGCCGGCACCTTGCTTGCGGCCGCGATGCTTGCCGGCCCGGCCTTTGCCCAGACGGGCAAGACGGCGGAAACGAGAAAGGCCAATGCCCCCGACCAGACGCCGGCCTTCGAAAACCAGACGCGGGCCTCGCTTCCGGATGCGGTGCCCGAGATTGGTGTCGATGTCGTCGCCAAGGGCCTGCCGCATCTCTGGGCCATGGAATTCCTGCCGGACGGCCGCATGCTGGTGACGGCGAAGGATGGCACCATGCATGTCGTCTTCCAGGACGACGGACAGGCGAGCCCGCCGATCGAAGGCGTGCCCGAGGTGATGTCGGACGGGCAGGGCGGCTTGCTCGATGTGGCGCTGGCGCCGGATTTCGAGCGCTCGAACCGCATCTATTTCTCCTTCTCCGAGCCGCGCGACGGCGGCAACGGCACCTCGGTCGCCTCCGCGAAACTCGTCGAGCAGGACGGCACGTTTCTTTTGCAGGAGGTGAAGGTCATCTTCCGGCAGATGCCGACTTATGACGGCGACAAACATTTCGGCTCGCGCCTCGTCTTCGGGCCGAAGGGCGAGCTTTATGTGACGGTCGGCGAGCGCTCGGATCCTGAAACCCGCGTCGGAGCGCAGGATCCCGCCAGCGGTTTCGGCAAGGTTTTCCGCATCGACGCCGAGGGCAAGGCGCTGGCCGACAATCCCTTCAGCAAGACCGAGGGTGCGCAGCCGGAAATCTGGAGTTTCGGCCATCGCAATCTCCAGGCCGCGACGCTGGACGATCAGGGCCGGCTGTGGACGGTCGAGCATGGACCGAAGGGTGGCGACGAGCTGAACCGGCCGGAGGCGGGCAAGAACTACGGCTGGCCGAAGGTGACCTACGGCATCGACTATAGCGGCGCGCCGATCGGCGAGGGCATCACCGCGCTCGAAGGCACCGAGCAGCCGGTCTATTACTGGGATCCCGTCATCGGTCCCTCCGGCATGGCCTATTATACCGGCGACGCCATTCCCGAATGGAAGGGCGCTTTCCTGATCGGTGGCCTCGTCAGCAAGGGCCTCGTCGTGCTGCATATGGAAGGCGACAAGGTTGCGCATGAGGAGCGGGTGCCGCTCGATGCACGTATCCGCGACGTCAAGGTCGCGCCCGACGGATCGGTCTTCGTGGTGACGGAAGCGCGGGGCGGCGGGGAATCGACGATCCTGCGGCTGGTGAAAAGCTAGAGCATTTGCGCATTTCCGGACGCAAAACCGCTTCGCACTTTTGCTGGAAATGCTCTAGCCGCGCAGATTGGTGAAGCGCACCGAATAGATGCGGTCGCGGCCGAGCATGTGGGCGATGAGGTTCGGCCGGTCGAAGAGGCCGGTCATCGCCTTGTGGCGAAGGTCCAGGCCGCCGGTCATCAGGCCGAAGGCGGGCATCAGCAGGCGCTTGCCGTCGGTCGCGAAACAGGGACGGCGCACCGCCTTCTCGCGGCGGATGACGGTGGCGGCGGGATGCAGATGCCCGGCGATCTCGCCGGCAGGCGAGAGGAGCGACGGCTCGTGGCGGAAGGCGAGGCCGGCATAATGCAGCTCGTCGGCGGACAGGCCGGGCAGGTCGACGGTGCCGTCGGGATCGTGGTTGCCGTTGATCCAGATCCATTCGCGGCCGCGGGCAAGTTCCGCGATCTTCACGCGGAAAATCTCCGGCAGATGGGCGGAGCCGACGCGGTCGTGGAAATTGTCGCCGAGGCTGACGACGATGGCCGGATCGTGCCTCAAGATGACGGCTTCCAGCACCTTCAGCGTAGCGAGCGTGTCATAGGGCGGCAGCAGCATGCCGCGCCGGGCAAAAGCCGCGCCCTTTTCGAGATGCAGGTCCGAGACGACGAGCAGGCGGGTTTCCGGCAGATAGAGCGCGCCGAGCGGATCGCAGACGGCCTCGACGCCGGCCACGACCGTGCGCGCGGAGACCGCGCCGAAATCCTCAATGTCCATCGATGCCAGCGCCAGTCTCTGCATGCGCGTTCGTCACATCCTAAATATTAGCGTCGCCCATTGCCTCGGCGATGAGGTCTTCGGCGGCTTCGGCCAGAAGCGAATCCTGCGCTTCGCCCGCCACCGGCTCCTTGCCGATTTCCAGCATGATCGGCACGGCGAGCGGCGAGATGCGATCGAGCCGGCGATGGGTGATATGGCCTTTGATTCGCATCAGCATATCGCCCAAGCGCTGAATATCCAAAAGTCCCGCCGCCGCATCGTTGCGCGTGGCCTCCAGCAGGATGTGGTCCGGCTCGTGGCTGCGCAGCACGTCGTAGATCAGGTCGGCGGAAACCGTGACCTGCCGTCCGGTCTTTTCCTTGCCCGGATGGCGCTGCTCGATAAGACCGGCAATCACGGCGCAATTGCGGAAGGTGCGCTTCAGCATGAAGCTTTCGTCGAGCCAGGCTTCCAGATCGTCGCCCAGCATGTCCTCGTCGAAGAGGTTCGACAGCGACGGGCGCTCGATGGCGAAGGAGTAACCGAGGTCGTCCAGCGCCCAGATGGCGAGCGAATAGTCGGTCGCGACGAAGCCCAGCGGCCGGCGGCCGGCGCGTTCCAGCCGGCGGGTGAGCAGCATGCCGAGCGTCTGGTGGGCGAGACGGCCTTCGAAGGGATAGGCGACCATATAGTGGCGGCTGCCGCGCGGAAAAGTTTCAATCAGCAGCTCGTCGCGCTTCGGCAATGAAGAGACATCGCGCTGCAGGGCGAGCCAGTCGCGCACTTGTTCGGGCAGCGCCCCCCAGCGCTCAGGATCGTCCAGCATCGCGCGCACCTGATCGGCGAGATAGGTGGAGAGCGGGAATTTGCCGCCGGCATAGGCCGGCACCTTCGGGTCGAGCGAGAAGGCCTGGCTGACGAGGCATTCGTTCTCGCGGATGCCCTCGAAACGCAGCACCTTGCCGGAGAACAGGAAGGTATCGCCGGGCGCCAGCATTTCGAGGAAATATTCCTCGACCTTGCCGAGCGACGCCCCGCCGCGGCCGACCGCACCCTTCGCGCCGCGCTTGACCATGCGCACGTTCAGCATCGGCATTTCGACGATGGTGCCGAGATTGAGGCGGTATTGCTGGGCGACACCAGGGTTGGAGACGCGCCACAGGCCATCCGCCGTCTTGCGGATGCGGGCATAGCGCTCATAGGTCTTCAGCGCATAACCGCCGGTCGCGACGAACTGCACGATGCGGCCGAATTTTTCACGCGGGAGATCGGCATAGGGCGAGGCGGTGGTGATCTCGGCAAAGAGCGCATCCTCGTCGAAGGGGGCGGCACAGGCCATGCCGAGCACATGCTGGGCGAGCACATCGAGCGCACCGTCACCGACGGGTGGCGTGTCCTGCGCACCGAGATAGTTGGCGTCGAGTGCCGCCTGGCACTCCATCACCTCGAAACGGTTGGCCGGGACGAGGATGGCGCGGCTCGGCTCGTCCATGCGGTGATTGGCGCGGCCGATGCGCTGGGCAAGGCGCGAGGCGCCCTTCGGCGCGCCGACATGGATGACGAGATCGACATCGCCCCAGTCGATGCCGAGATCGAGCGTCGAAGTTGCGACGACGGCGCGCAGCCGGTTTTCCGCCATGGCCTGCTCCACCTTGCGGCGCTGGCCGACATCGAGCGAGCCGTGATGCAGCGCGATCGGCAGCGTATCCTCGTTGATGTTCCAGAGTTCCTGGAAGAGGATTTCCGCCTGGCTGCGCGTGTTGACGAAGAGCAGCGACGTCTTGTGCGTCTTGATCGCCTCATAGACCTCGGGCATCGCATATTTCGCCTGGTGGCCGGACCAGGGCACGCGCGCCTCGCTGCGGAGAATGGTGATGAAGGGCTTGGCGCCATCAGGCGCGGTGACGAGGCCGGCATGATGCTCGGCGTCGGGCGTTTGCGCGACCAGCCAGCGGCGCAGGTCCATCGGCTCGGCGACGGTGGCGGAGAGGCCGATGGTCTTCAGGCCCGGCGCCAGCTGGCGCAGGCGCGCCAGACCGAGCGACAGCAGATGGCCGCGCTTGGAGGTGACGAGCGAGTGCAGCTCGTCGAAGATGACGTATTTCAGATCCTTGAAGAAGCGCGGCGCTTCGCCATTGGCGATGAGCAGCGCGACCTGTTCGGGCGTCGTCAGCAGG
>CBFGOD010000380.1:0-4659 GCA_965650295.1 uncultured Shinella sp.
AGCCGGCCGGCGGAAATCTGCGCCTGGCCGCCATTGCGGGTGCTGCAGCCCCAGGCAACACTATTGGCCTCCAGCACGGTCGCCTTGATACCGTGCTCTCGTGCCAGATGGATGGCGCAGGAGAGGCCGGTGTAACCCGAACCGATGATGGCGACGTCGACATCCATGTCACGGGTGACGGGGCCGTCGTCCTCCGGTTCGGGACCGGCGGTGCCGATCCAATAGGTCGGGGCGTAGTCCTTGCCGGCGCCGGGGCTCGGCGCATGGTTGGGATCGTAGGCCGGATCGAAGGGTTTTTTTTCAGCCCTCAGGGGCATGGCGTGCTGTTGCATGGCTGTGCTCCGGCCATCAGTAGCGGGGTTGCAGGACGGGGCGGTTCTTGCGGAACGCCTGCTTGCGCACGATCTTGCCGTCACGGAAGGTGAAGAGGTCGCATCCCTCGGCTTCGATGCGGCTGCCGTCGGCCGCCGTACCGGAGAAGGTCCATTCCGAAACACCGCGGTCACCATCGGCAAAATGGCTGTGATTGCCCCACTCGGCGTCGGGCATCGCCTTCCACACGCCGCTGAAGGCATCGGCGATCGCCTGGCGCCCCGTAAAGCGGGCGCCGTAGACCTCCGGGCCGCCGACTGCATTGAAGATGCAGTCCTCGGCGAAGAAATGCATGACCCCGTCGATATCGTGCCGGTTGAAGGCGTCGAAAAGTGATTTCAGGTCGGTCGCGGTCAAAGTCATCGTCGTATCCTCTGCTGTCGGAAGGCATGGCTTCGCCGGGGACGGCAAATGCCGTCCTCACTGGCCGCCGGGCCGGATCAAATGGAGCGGGTGGAGGGGCTAGATGCGCCCCTTCCAGGGGATCAGCACCTTTTCGAGGTAGCGGATCAGAAGATCGAAGGCGAAAGCGAAGATGCCGATGATGAGGATGCCCATGATCACGGTATCGCTTTCGAGGTTTTCAGCCGCATTCAGCACCATGAAGCCGAGACCACGGTTGGCCGCCACCATTTCGGCGGCCACCAGCGTCGTCCAGCCGACACCGATGCCGATGCGCATGCCGGTGAAGATTTCCGGAAGCGCCGCCTTCATGATCACCTGGCTGATGACCTGTCCGCGGGTGGCGCCCATCGCATAGGCGGCATGGATCTGTTCCGTCGAGACCGAACGCACCCCGGCCCGTGCGGCAATCGCCATCGGCGCGAAGATCGCCAGATAGATCAGGAATACCTTCGGAAATTCACCGATGCCGAGCCAGATGATGACGAGCGGCAGATAGGCGAGCGGCGGCAGCGGGCGGTAGAATTCGATGATCGGATCGAACAGGCCGCGCACGAAGCGGTTCACCCCCATCAGCACGCCGATCGGCACCGCCGTGACGAGGGCCAGCGCAAAGGCACCGAAAACGCGGCCGATACTGGCCAGCGTGTGCTGCCAGAGCGTGGAGTTGGAAACCCCCTCGGTCAGCGCCAGCATGAACTTGTCCCAGACAGCCAGCGGCGACGGCAGGAAGAGCGGCTTGACCCACCCGGATTCGGTGACGAGGAACCAGAGCGCGATCAGCACGGTGGCGGTCGCCAGGCTGATCATGCCGCTGGCACCCTCACCGGGGGCGCCGAAGATCCTGCCCGCCTTGGCGGGCTTGGCGCGAGTCACACGGTCAAGCATGGGCCATCTCCGGATTGCCGGATGCTCGTTCGTCGCCATAGATGATGCCCAGGACTTCCTCGCGCATGCGGATGAATTCCGGGCTGGACTTGATGGCGCGGGCATTGCCCTCTTCGAGGAAGCGGCGATTGAAATTCAGTTCATAGGTATGGGTGATGCGGCCGGGACGCGGCGACATGACGATCAGCCGCGAGCCGAGGAAGAGTGCCTCCTCCACGCTGTGCGTGATGAAGAAGAACATCTTGTTGGTGAGCTGCCAGACCTTCAGCAGCAGTTCCTGGATGGTTTCGCGCGTCAGCGCATCGAGCGCCGCCATCGGCTCGTCCATCAGCAGCATGGCGGGGTCGCAGGTGAGAGCCCGCGCGATGCCGACGCGCTGCTGCATGCCGCCCGAAAGGTGGTAGATCATGTGGTTGTGGAAATCCTGCAACCCCACGAGAGCAAGGTTCTTGGCCGCCAGTTCCCGCCGCGCCGCCTTGTCGACACCGCGAAGCTTGAGGCCGAATTCGGTGTTCTCCATGACATTCAGCCAGGGCAGCAGCGCGTGTTTCTGGAACACGACACCGCGTTCGGCGCCCGGGCCGTTGACCCGATGATTGCCGAGCGAGATATCGCCGTCCGACGGCGCCATGAAGCCGGCCATCAGGTTGAGCAGCGTCGTCTTTCCGCAGCCCGAAGCCCCGAGCGCGACGACGAAATCGCCGCTGTTGATGGTGAGATTGACCCCCTTGAGGGCGATCACCGCCTGGTCCGAGTAGAGCCCCGGATAGGTTAGACTGATATTCCTGACGCTAAGCGTTTCCATGCGACATGCCTCCCTGCACCTCAGTCACGGGTCGTATAGAGTTTTCACGCAATTCCGGACGCAAACCGCGCAAAGCGCCTCGGCGGGAACTGCTCTATGCGATGAAGGTGGCACCGGCCGGTTCAAGCGGCCGGTGCAAGTGCGGCGGATGCGCGTTATTTCGCGGCCGCTTTTGCAAAATCGGCGTTCACATAGGGCGCGTAGTCGTCGAGCGCCTTGCCGATCTGCTTCTGCTCGACGAGGAACTTCGCACTTTCATTGAGCGCGCGCGTCGCCCCGCCGCCGAGCCATGTATCCGATGCCTGCTCCTCGGCATTCGGGAAGGACAGGAGGCCAAGCGCCTCGACCGTGCTCGGACCATCGCCGCCGATCAGCTTGACGATACCTTGCACCGGCGCGGAATCCACCGTCCAGGATGCCTTGTTGGCGTTATAGTCGGCGTAGGACTCCGCGAGCACCTTGGTGAAGGCTTCCATCAGCTTCGGGTTCTCCGCCGCCCAGGCCTTGTCCACCACCAGGCCATCGAAGGTCGGCACACTTGCTGCGCCGATGACCTCACTGTCGGAGATCGTCTTGCCGGTTTTCTGGATTTCCGACAGCGCCGGCGGCCAGACATAGGCGGCATCGATATCGCCGCGCTGCCAGGCGGCAACGATCTGCGGCGGCTTCAGATTGAGAATTTCGACCTCCTTCGGATCGACCTTCCACACCTGGCTCATGCCGACGAGCAGATGGAAATGCGAGGTCGAGACGAAGGGCACCGCAACCTTCTTGCCCTTCATGTCCTCGGGCTTCTCGATGCCCGAGCCGTTCCGGGCGACCAACGCCTCGGACTTGCCGATATTGTCGAGGATCCAGAAGAGCTGCAGGTCGACGCCGCGCGTTGCCGCAGCCGCTGTGCCGGTGGAGCCGATCACGCCGATCGGCACGTCGCCGGAGGCAAGCGCCGTCGTGATATCGCCGGCCGACGAGAACTGGCGCCAGTCGATGCTGTAACCCGCCTCCTTGGCGGCGGCGTCGAAGCGGCCGTCCGCGATGGCGGCCACGAAGGGGCCGACGATCTGCTGGTAGCCGACAACCAGCTGGGTTTCAGCGTAAGCCGCGCCTGACGCAAAAAGCGTCGCTACGATACTGGTCGTGGCCGCAAGGCCCTGAAATGTCCTGAAAAGCATGCTTTCCTCCGTTGATTGTTCCCAGCCGGTTTTCCGGTCTTGCACAGATAGAGATAACGGTGACGTAGCCCTTGCGTTATATCCAGTTTGGAAGTTGAATAAGTCCAGATGATCCGTGGAGGAACCGGTCATGCGGACACATGTTTCCGAGACGATCTTCTTCATCGATCGGGAAAGCGGCCTCGGCCTGCAGGCGCAGCTGCGCGAAACCGTGGTGTCTGCCGTGGTCGCCGGCCGCATCCAGCCGGGTGCGCAGCTGCCATCGACACGCCGCCTCGCCGACTATCTGCGCATCTCGCGCATCACCGTGACGCTCGCCTATCAGGAGCTCGTGTCGCAAGGCTATCTGGAAGCGGGCGACCGTAGCGCCTATCGCATCGCCGGCAATCCGCCCGGCCGCGGCCTGGAGAATGCGCCCTTGCCGGCCGATGCCCAGCCGGTGGATTGGGACAGCAAGGTGACGATGAACTTCGATGTGGTCCGCCAGGTGGAAAAGCCGCTCGACTGGCGCCGCTATCCCTATCCGTTCCTCTATGGCCAGATGGATCCGTCGCTCTTCGATCTCAACGCGTGGCGGGACTGCGCCCGGCGCGCGCTGGCGCGTGAAGATTTCATCCTCATGGCAAGCGATTTTGCCGCTGCCGACGATGTGCGGCTCGTCAACTATATCTGCTCACGCACCCTGCCCCGGCGCGGTATCCACGCGACGCCGGACGAAATCCTCGTCACCGTCGGCGCCCAGAACGCCCTCTGGATCGTCACCCGGCTGATCCTCGCAAACGGCTCGAGCGCGGTCTGCGAAAACCCCTGCCATCCCGATATCAGCGCCTCGCTGCTCTTGAGCGGTGCCAGGGTCACGACCATCGACGTGGATGCCGAAGGCCTGCCGCCGGAGAGCCTGCCCGAAGATGTCGACGCGGTGGTCGTCACCCCCAGCCACCACTCACCGACCGGCGCGACCATGCCGATCGATCGCCGCGTCAGGCTGTTGCAGGCGGCGACCGAGCGGGATTTCGTCAT
>CBFGOD010000381.1:0-4611 GCA_965650295.1 uncultured Shinella sp.
GTGAAGGCCGCGCCGAGCCAGCCGGCGGAGCAACGCTAGAACGCCCTTTCCTTTCATGAGGGAATGGTTTATAGGCACCGCCAGCAATGCGGGCCTTGGCCTCCTTGCCTTCACGGCCATCGCTGGACGACATCCCGGCTTTTGGCGACCCTTAGTTCTCCATCATGAAAGGACATACGATGTCGATCACTGCTGAGCGCAAGGCTGCGCTGATCAAGGAATACGCAACCGTCGAAGGCGACACCGGTTCTCCGGAAGTCCAGGTTGCGATCCTGACCGAGCGCATCAACAACCTCACCGGTCACTTCAAGGACCACAAGAAGGACAACCACTCGCGTCGTGGCCTTCTGACGATGGTTTCCAGCCGCCGCTCGCTTCTTGACTACCTCAAGAAGAAGGACGAAGCCCGTTACAGCAAGCTGATTGCTGCTCTCGGTATTCGCCGCTAAGCACTTTCGGCGGGCGTTCTTGCGAGCGCCCGCCGCTTTCATTTCCGGGGCGAAAGCCTCGACGTACCGTTTCGCCAGTGCCGGTCGAGGCCGCCTCGTGAAACGGATCTTCCAGCAGGCCGGATGCGCCGGCCCTGCGGAACCAACCGATGACCTGTCATGGGGCAGGATTGCAGGACGCTTCAGGCTCGCGTGCCCTTCTTCGGAAGCTTCCTGTTGTCTTGCCCATGATGCGTCATAAATCGGATAGACCACCTGCGCCTTCAGGCGGCGGTGCGCGTATCCGTCAAGAAGGACAAGACATGTTCGATACCCATACGGTTGAAATCGAATGGGCGGGCCGTCCGCTCAAGCTGGAAACCGGCAAGATCGCCCGTCAGGCTGACGGCGCGGTTCTCGCGACCTACGGCGAAACCGTCGTTCTCGCCACCGTCGTTTCCGCCAAGGCGCCGAAGCCGGGCCAGGATTTCTTCCCGCTGACCGTCAACTACCAGGAAAAGACCTACGCCGCCGGCAAGATCCCGGGTGGCTACTTCAAGCGCGAAGGCCGTCCGTCGGAAAAGGAAACGCTGGTTTCCCGTCTGATCGACCGTCCGATCCGTCCGCTCTTCCCGGAAGGCTACAAGAACGACACGCAGGTTGTCGTCACGGTCGTCCAGCATGACCTCGAAAACGATCCCGACGTCCTGTCGATGGTTGCCGCTTCCGCAGCGCTCACGATCTCCGGCGTTCCCTTCATGGGCCCGGTCGGTGCAGCGCGCGTCGGCTACATAAACGGCGAATACGTCCTGAACCCGCATCTCGACGAGATGGACGAGTCGGTTCTCGACCTCGTCGTCGCCGGCACCCAGGACGCCGTGCTGATGGTTGAGTCCGAAGCCAAGGAACTGAACGAAGACGTCATGCTCGGCGCCGTCATGTTCGGCCACAAGGGCTTCCAGCCGGTGATCGACGCGATCATCAAGCTCGCCGAAGTGGCCGCCAAGGAACCGCGCGACTTCCAGCCGGAAGACCATTCCGCTCTCGAAGCCGAAATGCTCGGTATTGCGGAAACCGAACTGCGCGCCGCCTACAAGATCACCCAGAAGGCTGACCGTTACGCCGCTGTCGACGCCGTCAAGGCCAAGGTGAAGGCCCACTTCTTCCCTGAGGGCGTTGAGCCGAAGTACACCGCCGAAGTCATCGGCGCCGTCTTCAAGCACCTCCAGGCCAAGATCGTCCGCTGGAACATCCTCGACACCAAGAGCCGCATCGACGGCCGCGATCTCGAAACCGTTCGCGCCATCGTCTCGGAAGTCGGCATCCTGCCGCGCACGCACGGCTCGGCGCTCTTCACCCGCGGTGAAACCCAGGCCGTGGTCGTTGCCACGCTCGGCACCGGCGAAGACGAGCAGTATGTCGACAGCCTGACCGGCATGTACAAGGAACGCTTCCTGCTGCACTACAACTTCCCGCCCTACTCGGTCGGTGAAACGGGCCGCATGGGCTCCCCGGGCCGCCGCGAAATCGGTCACGGCAAGCTCGCCTGGCGCGCGATCCGCCCGATGCTGCCGACGGCGGAACAGTTCCCCTACACGCTGCGCGTCGTTTCCGAGATCACCGAGTCGAACGGCTCGTCCTCGATGGCCACGGTCTGCGGCACGTCGCTCGCTCTGATGGACGCCGGCGTTCCCTTGGCAAAGCCGGTTGCCGGTATCGCCATGGGCCTGATCCTCGAAGGCGACCGCTATGCGGTTCTCTCCGACATCCTGGGTGACGAAGACCACCTCGGCGACATGGACTTCAAGGTCGCCGGCACCGCCGACGGCATCACCTCGCTGCAGATGGACATCAAGATCGCCGGTATCACCGAGGAGATCATGAAGGTTGCACTCGGCCAGGCACAGGGCGGCCGCAAGCACATCCTCGGCGAAATGGCCAATGCCATCTCCGAAGGCCGCTCGCAGCTCGGCGAATTCGCTCCCCGCATCGAAGTCATGAACATCCCGGTCGACAAGATCCGTGAAGTCATCGGCACGGGCGGCAAGGTCATCCGCGAAATCGTCGAGAAGACCGGCGCCAAGATCAACATCGAAGACGACGGCACGATCAAGATCGCATCGTCCTCCGGCAAGGAAATCGAAGCGGCCCGCAAGTGGATCCACTCGATCGTCGCTGAACCGGAAGTCGGCATGATCTACGAAGGCACGGTCGTGAAGACCGCCGACTTCGGCGCCTTCGTCAACTTCTTCGGCCCGCGCGACGGCCTCGTGCACATCTCGCAGCTCGCTCAGGAGCGCGTTGCCAAGACCTCCGACGTCGTCAAGGAAGGCGACAAGGTCTGGGTCAAGCTGATGGGCTTCGACGAGCGCGGCAAGGTTCGCCTCTCCATGAAGGTTGTCGACCAGGCAACCGGCAAGGAAGTCGCTGCCGAGAAGAAGGGCGACGGCGAAGCCGCCGAGTAAGCCTACCCTACCCGTATGGAGGGGGCGCGGAGCGGCACGTTCCGCGCCCCTTTCCTTTGACCACCCGTTATCCTCGCTGCCCATATCATCCGCTGAAAGCCGACCATGACCCGCGACGCCCTGAAGACCCTGTTCCATCCCTTTGCCTCCGGCACGCTCGGCATGCCCGGCGAGGGCGAACGTTATCTCTTCCTCGGCGCGGAGGCCGGCCAGCGCCCGCCGGAAGGCTTTGGCGCCACGCTGGAGGCCGTGCAGCCGCAGCGCGCGCTCTATCGCGGGCTCGAGGCCGTCCGTGCGCCGGTGAAGCCGGTGATCGAGGGCGAGGATTTCGACGGCGCGCTCGTCCTGATGACCAAGCACAAGGGCGAGAACGAGAACCGCATCGCCGAGGCGCTGCGCCTTGTGCGCACGGGCGGCCTGATCGTCGTTGCCGGCAGCAAGGAAGACGGCGTGCAGTCCATGCGCAAGCGCCTCGACCAGCTTGGCCTCACCGGCGATTACATGCCGAAATATCACGGCCTCGCCATCTGGTTCGCCCGCCCGGAAGACCCGGCCGACGCAATTGCCAAGCTGGCGGCCAAGCCGGTGCGCATCGTCGGCCGCTTCACGGCGGCCCCCGGCATGTTCTCGCACGACCGCATCGACGAGGGCTCCGAACTGCTCGCCACCCGCATCCCTGAGGATTTCCATGGCCACGCCGCCGATTTCGGCGCGGGCTGGGGTTATCTCTCCGTCATGCTCGGCGGCCGCGCGCCGCAGGTGAAGGGCATCGATATCTTCGAAGCGCATTACGAGGCACTGGAAGCGGCCAGGGAGAACATGGCGGAGAATTGCCCGAACATTCCGGCGCGCTTCTTCTGGTTCGACCTGACGGCGGAAACGCCGCGTGACCACTACGACCTCATCGTCATGAACCCGCCGTTCCACGAAGGTCACGCTGCCGACCATTCGCTGGGTGCCGGCATGATCCGCATGGCGGCGAAGTCGCTGAAATCAGGCGGCCGCCTGGTGATGGTCGCCAACCGCGGCCTGCCCTACGAGCCGGTGCTGAAGGAAGCCTTCAAGGAGAGCGGAGAAGTCTGCCGCAATGCGCGCTTCAAGGTGCTCTTCGGCAGGCGCTGATCGCGTCGATTTGACAGGCGTCAGCCATGGCTGACGCCGATTGCCGCAGCCGATTGCCATTTTCCTGAAACGGGTCCACCATCACCGGACCATTCCTGTTCAGGAGACCCGTAATGGCTTTTGGACCTGCCAGACCGCCGATCACGGAAGATGTGGCGGATGTTATCGCGAAAGATGTGAAGACAGGGGAGGGGCATACGCCGACCTCCGAGGTGCCGCTCGCCTTCCTAAGGCGGGGCGCAGATGGCAAGCCGCTGGAAATGAACAGCCGCGTGCGGACGGTGTTCCTCGGCGTGCTCGTTGTGCTGATCCTGCTCGTCGTGGTGCTGATGGTGCGCTCGTAAGAGGAAAACGGCGCGAAGTCCCAAAACTCCGCGCCGCCCTTTTTACTCGCTGTCGGCCTTGGCCAGTCGCTCCAGCGTCGGCATGGAGGTGATGTTGTAGCCGGAGTCCACATAGTGGATTTCGCCGGTGACGCCGCTCGACATGTCGGAGAGCAGGTAGAGCGCCGAATTGCCGACGTCCTCGATGGTGACGGTGCGGCGCAGCGGCGCGTTCTTCTGCTGCCAGGAGAGCATGGCGCGGGCATCCGAAAT
>CBFGOD010000382.1:0-4587 GCA_965650295.1 uncultured Shinella sp.
CGACGACGGCCGTGATCGCCTGCAACTCCCACAGGATTCCCGTGGTGGCCGAGGTGGAGCCGAGACGCGGCACGTAGAGCAACACGGCAATCGCCACGCAGAGGCCCTGGATGACGAAGGCGATGGTGCGCACCCGGTTGACCGGGATGCCGGAATAGCGCGCGACATCCGCATTCGAACCGACGGCAACGACATGGCGGCCATAGCGCGTGCGGTAGAGGATGAAGGCGGCAATCGCGGTAACGACGAGGATGACGACGATCGGCACCGGCACACCGAGGATGTAGCCGAAATAGGCCGGACGATAGAGCGCCTGCAATTCCGGCTCGCGCAGCGTGATCGCGCCGCCCTGCGACAGCCAGGTGGTGAGGCCGCGATAGATGCCCATCGTGCCGAGCGTGGCGATAAACGGCTCGATCTTGCCGACGGTGGTGATGAGGCCGTTGGCAAGGCCGCAGGCCGCACCGATGACCATGGTCAACACGACGGCCGCCGCCAGCATGAGGCCCGGATCGGCAATCGCCCCGGAATTCATGAAGATAATCATGATCGAGGCGACGAAGGCGACCATCGAGCCGACCGAAAGGTCGAGGTCGCCGGACGAAATGACGAAGGTCGCACCAACGGCGATGATCGCGATGAAGGCGCTGCGGGTCGCGACATTCGCCAGGTTGTTGATGCCAATGAAGTTCGGGTTGACCAGCGCGCCGACGACGAGCAGCAGCGCCAGCGCTGCAAAGGGCGCGACGGCTCTCAGATCGACATCCCGCCAGCTTCGGCCGCGCGTCTTCGTTTCAACCGTATCTTCGCCTGCGGTCATGTTCATCCCCAACCCAAAATCGTTGTTGTTTCGCAGCCCGGCCCGAAGCTCAGGCGGCGGTCTTCTTCTTCAACCCTGCCGAATAACGCATGATCTCCTGTTCGGAGATTTCCTCGCCTTCGAGAATTCCGACGATCCGCCCTTCGCGCATGACGGCGACGCGGGTGCACAGCCCTATGATCTCCGGCATCTCCGAGGAGACGACGATGATCGACTTGCCATCGCGGGCGAGTGCGGAAATGAAATGGTAGATCTGCTGCTTGGTGCCGACATCGATACCGCGCGTCGGTTCGTCGATGATGATGACGTCGGGCTCGGTCTCCATGACCTTGGCGAGCAAGAGCTTCTGCTGGTTGCCGCCCGACATGCGGCCGGCGACGACACGCCCGTCGCGCACGCGGATATCGAAGCGGCGGCGTGCACGCTCCAGCGCCGCAGCTTCGCTCTTCGGGCTGAGATAACCGTATTTGCCGTGCTGATCGAGCGATTGCAGCGTCAGGTTCGCCGTCATGCGCGAATTGAGCAGCAGCCCCTTATGCTTGCGGTCCTTGGTCATGTAAGCGATGCCGACGCGGTTGGCGGCATGCACATCGCCGGCCGGCACACTCTCGCCGCGCACCGTGACCTCGCCCGAGACCCGCGACCGCAGGCCCGCGACCGCTTCCATCAGCTCCGTGCGGCCCGAGCCGATCAGGCCGGAAAAACCGAGGATCTCGCCCTTGCGCACCTCGAAACTCGCATCCTGCACATAGTGCGTCGTGAGCCCGGAGACGGCGAGCGTCACCTCTTCGTCGATGCTCGGCTCCTGCTTGCCGGGATAGAGGCTGGAGAGTTCGCGACCGACCATCAGCTGCGCGATGGACTCGCCATCGAGAATGCTGGTCGGCGCGGTCTTCACCCATTGCCCGTCGCGCAACACGGTGACGCGGTCGGTCAGCTCCATCACCTCGTCCAGCTTGTGCGAGACGAAGACGAAGGAGGTGCCCTTTTCGCGCAGCTTGCGAACCTGCCGGAAGAGATAATTGGTTTCCTCGCGCGAGAGCACGGCGGTCGGCTCGTCCATGAAGATGATGCGCGCATCGCGGCTGATGGCTTTCGCGATCTCCACCATCTGCTTGTCGGCGATGGAAAGCGAGCTGATCATCGCGTTCTCATCGACATGCGAGCCGAGCTGGTCGAGCACGCGGCGCGTCTCGGCGCGCATGAACTTGCGATCCAGCACGCCGAAACGCGTGACCTCGCGGCCGAGAAAGAGGCTCTCGGTGACGGTCAGGTGTTCGGCGAGGTTGAATTCCTGATGGATGATGACGATGCCGAGATGCTCGGCCTGGCCGTTCGGCGGCAGCTTGACGGGTTGCCCGTCAAACAGAATCTCGCCCGAGGTCGGCTGCTCGAAACCCGAGAGGATCTTTACCAGCGTCGACTTGCCCGCACCATTCTCGCCCATCAGCGCATGGATCTCGCCGGCGCGAAGCTCGAAATTGACGCTGAACAGGACCTGCACGCCGTTGAACGACTTGCTGATACGGCGCGCGGAAAGAACGACGGGAGCCCCGTCGACAGCGTCCGGATTCATCGATTTCCTCCCTACGGCTCCTCGACCGCTTGAGCATGATGTAAACCTTTACACGATCTATGTAAAGGTTTACATCATGGGATATCAGGAATTTTCAGCAAGCGCCGTTTGACCGCCGGTCCAGTCTGTGTAGTGTCCCCGCACTTCGTTTGATTTCAGCAATTCCAGATCGCCAGACTGGCATTGCCACCGCCGAGTGAGAGCCAGTTTGTCGTCATCCAGCCCCGCCACGATCGAGGACGTCGCGCGCATCGCGCAGGTCTCGATCGCGACCGTATCGCGGGCCATCCATACGCCCGAAAAGGTGGCGAATTCTACGCGGCTGAAGGTCAACCAGGCGATCGCCATCACCGGCTACACGACCAATGCCATGGCGCGCAGCCTCAGGCTCGGCCGCTCGAACATGATCCTGGTCGTCGCCCCCGATATCGGCGATCCCAACTTCTCCAACATCCTCGTCGGCCTGGAAAACGAGGCACGGGCGCATGGTTACGGCATCCTAATCGGCCATACGCAGAACGATCCGCAGCGCGGGCTGGAATATCTGAAGTTCCTGAATTCCAACCAGGCGGCCGGGCTGATCCTGTTCACCGGCATCCTGCCCTTCGGTCACCAGAGCATGACCGCGCGCCTGCCACCCAGCGTCGGCGTCTTCGAGCCGGTCTACAATGGCGGCATCCCCTATGTCGGCGTCGACGATATCGAGGGCGCGCGCAAGGCTGTCGATCTCCTGATCGCCGAAGGACACCGCAAGATCGCCTTCATCGGTGATTCGCGCACGCGGCTTGCCTATAGTCGCCGTCGGCAGGGCTATGACGCCGGGCTGGATGCGGCCGGTGTTCCGCTCAGCGATCGCATCATCCTGGAAGGCGATGGCACGATCGAAAGCGGCCGTCTTGCGCTCGAACAGCTTTTCATGCGCGACACGCTGCCGAGCGCCTTCATGTGCGTCAACGACCAGACCGCCATCGGCGTGATGATCGGGCTAGGCGCGCGCGGCTATGACATTCCGACCGATTTTTCCGTGACCGGTTTCGACGACGTGCCGCAGGCGAGCTTCATGACGCCGTCGCTGACGACGATCCGCCAGCCGCGCACCGCCATCGGCAAGAGCGCCATGGCGCTGCTCTTCGAACTGCTGTCCAACAACGAACCGGCCGAAACGGAAATCCTGCTTCGGCCGGACCTGATTGTGCGCAATTCGGTATCGGCTCCGGCGCGGCGCTTCGTGCGCCGCTAGAGCATTTCCAGCCGAAGCGAGGTCGCTTCGGCGTTGGATAATGCGGCAAAAACAAAAACCTAGGGCATTTCTAGCCGTAGCGGCGATGCGCCGGCTTCGCCGTGCGCTGCACGCGGGCCGCCGAGACAGTGAACCGGTCGACCAGTCCCTTCAGCGTCGTGCTGATCTGCATCAGATTGTGCGTGGCTGCATTGGTTTCCTCAACCATCGCGGCATTCTGCTGGGTCATCTGGTCCATGCTGCCAACCGCCGTATTGATCTCGGAAATGCCGGCCGACTGCTCGCGGGCGGAATTGCTCATCGCATCGATATGCGCATTGATATGGACGACCTGCTCGCCGATGTGATGCAGCGCCTCGCCGGTCTTGTGGACCAGGGACACGCCGAGCTGCACGTCCTCGAAGGACTTGTCGATCAGCGACTTGATCTCCTTGGCCGCTTCCGCGGATTTCTGGGCGAGTTCGCGAACCTCCTGCGCCACGACGGCAAAGCCCTTGCCGGCCTCGCCCGCCCGCGCCGCCTCGACGCCGGCATTTAGCGCGAGAAGGTTGGTCTGGAAGGAGATCTGGTCGATCACCCCGATGATCTGGGTGATCTTGCCCGAGGATTCCTGGATCGCTCCCATGGCGGTAACGGCCTGTTCGACGATTTTACCGGAACGCTTGGCCTCATCCGTCGCGCTACTGACGACGCGGCGGGCTTCCTCGGCCCGGATCGCCGCCTCGCGGGAAATGGTGGTGATCTCCTCGACGGCCGCCGCGGTCTCTTCGAGTGATGCGGCCTGCTGCTCGGTGCGCTTGGCCATGTCGTCGGTGGCATTGACCAGTTCGCCGGAATTGCCCGCGACATCTTCCGCCGCCGTCACGATGGAGCTCAGCGTATCGTCCAGCTTCTCGATGGCGGCATTGAAATTGGAGCGCAGGCGTTCGAACTGCGGGGCGAGCGGCTTGG
>CBFGOD010000383.1:0-4584 GCA_965650295.1 uncultured Shinella sp.
ATCAAGGCCGGCACCGACGTGCTGACGCTGAAGCATGTCGATCTCTCGGATCTCTCGAAGGGCGACTTCCTGTTCTGACCGCCTGTTCCGGCGGGAACAGCGGCGAAAGCAGGCACATGGGAAAAGGGAGGCACAGGCAACGGCCTGTGAACCCCTGGAGAAACACCCATGTTTATCGTGCTGCCCGCCCTTGCACTGCTGATTTCGGGAATGTTCGTCGTGACCATGCTGGCCGCGCTCTCCGCCGAGCGCAACGAAGGTGCCGCACTTCGCGCACCGGCCAAGCGCCCGGTCTTCTGAAAACCGTTTCCGACATCGATTGGTTCCGCCCGGCGGAACCTTGAGAAAGCCGATCAGCCGGCGGCGCGATGCCGCCCGTCCCTGGAGGACCTGTCGTGGTGATCCTGCCCGTCCGCATCCGCGCTTTCACTGTTGGCCGCCTTCGGCAAGCCATCGCCGTTCGTGTAGCTGTCCGCCCGTTGCCAGCTTTCGACCCTGAGGGTCGATTGGGCCGGGTCTAGCGACGCGATCAGCGCTTCGGCGCCACCTTCGGCCAGATGCGGATAGATTTTTCCCAGCACGAACAGGCTGTCTTCCGTCGGCATGGCAAGCGCCGTGAAGGTCTCGGCCAGTTGCCGGCCGGAGACGTCGAGAAGAATGCGTTCCGACAGCCACTGGCTGGAGGCGAGTGCATCGGCCAGCGTGACGGCGATCATGCCGATCTCGCCTTCGCGCGCAAACCGCACGAACAGCGCCTGATGAATTCCCGTCGCCGGCTCCAGCCGCACCGTTGCCTCGGTGGCGGGTGTTGCGGCGCGCACCAGCGCGCGCAGTTCCGCGCGCATATCCTCTTCCCGTTCGAGCCGGGCTGCCTCGGCAAGGGCCGCCGTGCGGTCTTCGCCGGTGCGGCGGCTGGCATGGTCCTGGTGGCTGCCGACGAGGGCTTCGATGACGGCGGGGGAGAGATCGTCGCGCTTGCCGATGGCGCGGGCATGCTCGGGGCCTGCCGTGCGCAGGATGCGCATCAGCGTGGCATCGGGGATCGCCTTGGAGCCCATCAGGAAGATGGCGGCGATGCCGATCGGCTGGGCGGCGATGAAGAGGGCGGTCTCATCGGGGATCTGCGGGCAGCGCGAAAGCGCGGCGACGGCCTGACGGCGGGCTTCCTCGGTGGAGGCGGCGTAGAGCGGCTCGAAGAGTTCGCCGAACTGGCGCAGGTCCGGCCTGGACGGAAAGCGCAGGCTCTCGAAGCTGGAAACCGTGGCCATCAAGACGATGTCCTTCGGCCGCCCTGCCTGCGGTCTCTCCAGTTCGCGAAACCTGTCCGCCACGAAACACCCTATCCCCGAAGCGGCACCCCTTGCCGCTTCCATCTGTCCTTGGCGAGACCGTCAAAACCGCCGGCGGAGCGACGCTTCTCGCTATCTCTCCGGGATCAAACGGTTTTCTCTGATCTTAACGCCTGTCGCGCGGGGCGACCGTAAACACAATCCTAACGGCGGTATGATTAACAGCCGGTAAAGGTGCGCGCCGCTTGTGCCATTAGAAGATGAAGTGGTCGGCCGTCAGATCGATCTTGCCCGTGAGGCGGATCATGATATCGACCTTGCCGTCACCGTTCGTATCGCCGGTGATGTGGGTCTCTGTTCCGACCTTCTCGTAGCGCAGCTCGCCGACGACCTTGGAGAATTTCTTGGTTCCGATGAACTTGAAATCCTGTACGCCGACAAAGGTGGAATTTGCGTCGTAGCGGCTGAGATCGATGATGTCGAATTCGGCGGGCTTGAAGTCCTTGATGAGGTCGGCCGTGGCCTTCGTGCCACCCGTGTCGCCGGTCGAAAAGATGAAATGGTCGGCGCCCGTGCCGCCGGTCATCGTATCGGCGCCGCGCTTGCCGAAGAAGAAATCGTCGTATTTCGTGCCCTTGAGATTGCTGTCATCCCCGTTCGTGCCGTTGATGGGATCGTACTGGAACTTCACCTTGATGAGCACATAGGTATCGGTGTTGAAGGATGTGCCGCGCCAGTCGATCCGCAATTCGTTGTCGTAGACGGTGATGTCGCTGGCCGTGAGGCCCTTCATATTGGTCTGCAGGCTGAAGCCGATCATGCGGTTCAGCGTGTCGTTATAATCGACGAAGGCCGGGCCGTTGCGCGAAGAATTCGAGAAGACGCCGATATCCTGGAAGCGGACGGCGATCTCCTTGTCGGCAAGGTCGATGGAATAGATGCCGTTGGTGTCGCCGAAACCGATCTCTGTGCCCTTGCCGACGGTCACAAGACCCCAATCCCAGATGTGCTTCGGGTCGAACGCCCGGAAGTCATATCGGGTGTCGATGGTCTTGCCCCAAAAGCTCATGGCCAAATCCTTGCGTAAAACAACAGGCGCATTTTACGCCACCAGTGCTTGTGCGGGCGTTAACGACGGTTTTTGCGATGGCAGGCCTTAGCCTGTACCATGGGGAACAGCGCAAACCGGCCGACCAGGCTAGGATTAACAACATGTTAACCCATTGGTCGCTAGTTTTAGGGGTACGGATCGTCTCGTCTATTCCAACAGACGTGATATGATTCGAGCATGGAACGGCGGTCGCCGAAGCGGCTGCCGGTCCGAATGGGAAAGGTGCGATGTTCCGGATACCGGACGGTCACCAGACACATTCCCGTGAATGGGAAACTTCTGGACCCGTTTTGCCGTTTTCCACCCGTATGCGACTGGGATGACATGTGTGTCGCAACCGGGTGACGGACCGGATGCACCGGCCCGAAAAGGGCAGGGTGAGATTTGTAGGAGTGATTCATCCGTCTCGATTCTTCTTTTGGAGGCGAGAATGGCAGACGTAGTAAGATTGAAAGAATGGCTCGCGCGAACCCAAAGGCGCGCTCCCGTTCCGCATGCGGCTCCGGCCCAGGTTCTTCTCTTCACGGGTGTGCGCTACGAGCGCCTGACCCCCGCCATGGTCGCAGCCCGCGGCAAGGCGGCGAAGACGAGCGCCCAGGAAACCGCCCGCCGGCCCTGATTTACGCTATCGATCGCGGCGATGTCGCGATTTGAACGTGAAGACATGCGCGGCCGAACGGCGGCATCCCCGCTGGCTACACGATGTGCGCCAGCGACCTATCGCTCCTGAGAGCACCCATTCCCACTTACGCTGGCTATTGCGCGGGCGAGAACGCCTCGCAGCTTGCATCCGCGAGAAACGCGGTGGCGGCCTGCTGGCGGCTTTCGGTGGGAACGAAGGTGCGCAGGACGGCGTAGCCCTCGTTGCCCCGCATTTCGACGAGGATCGACTGTTCCAGTTCCGGCGGCACGGCCTTGCGGATGCCGATGAGCTGGATGGGCGTGGCGATCAGGGTGTCGAGCGCGCCGGAAACGGAGGTGCGGTCGTTCATGCTGAACACCTCGTTGGAGGCATCGTCGTAGACGGCGAGCGACCAGAAGGGCACCTCACCATCGGCGAAGAGGCGGATCGGGCCGTTTTCGACGGAGAAGGTGCAGACGGCGGTCTTCATCGCCGGGTCGTCGTTGAGCGGCGCGAGTGTGTCGCCGACACTGGCGAGCGGGAAGAAGCGGTTGTTTTCGCCGAAGGTCTGGACGCGCGTATAGGCGTCTCGGCCGGTAAAACTCGGCAGCGAGAGGATGATGACGATGTGCAGCAGGGCCGCGCCGACAAGGCCGATGGCGATGGCATAGAGGAAGCTACGCATCGGTGCAGTCCAGCCTGGTAATGCCGGGCATGGCAAGGTCGATGACGCCGGAACTGCCGGCGGTCGGCGTGTCGAGCAGCGTCATGACGAGCAGGAACGGCGCTCTCCCTTCGGGCACGGCAAGCCAGTTGCCGGATGTCGCCGTCGAGGCGATGCGGATGACGAAACTGCTGTCGGTATCGCGCAGCACGGACCAGGCGTTCACGCCATCCGGCAGGCCGGGGCGCGTGCCGATGAGCGGATTGCCGTTGCGGTCGGCGGCGTGCAGCGTCCAGAGCCGGGCGGGCGGCGTGATGCCCTTGATCTCGTAGCGGCAGTTTTCCGAAAGGCTGCGGTTGTCGCTGTCGGTGGCGGCGGTGAAGGTGAGACCCTCGGCGCCGCCGAGCAAAAGCTTGCCGTCGCGCGCGCGGTGCGCCTTGGCATAGGGATCGGCGTCGATCGTCTGGGCGCTCGGGAAGGCGGTCCACGGGCCGAGCGCGATGGCGCCGAAGCCGACGGTCGCCCGCAACGCATAGATCGAGCTCAGGATGCCGAGCCCGAAGGCGACGGCGAGCGCGGTGGCGATGACGAGGGGCGTTCGGAACAAGGCAATCGACCGTTGGAATCAGCGTTTCGTTACTCTGTCCGGTTGACCGGAGCCGCGTCAAGCGCGGCCACCCGGCCATCGGCCTTCAGGGGCTTGGCCTCGTTCAATTGGCGGGCGACATCCTTCAAGAGTTTCGTGACATCGGTGGAGAGCGAACGGGGACGCACCAGCGCGGGCAGGGGATTGTTTTCGTCCGTCGTCGTCGCCGCGACCTCCGTCGCCTTGGTGCCGTCCGGCAGCGGGTTCTCGATACCGGGAATAGGGCGCAGCTCGATGCCCTGATGGGCGTAG
>CBFGOD010000384.1:0-4570 GCA_965650295.1 uncultured Shinella sp.
TGCGGCCATCCGCCTTGGCCGCCAATACGTGATCGTGGCCGTGCCGCCCGGCCATCCACGCACCAAGCCGAAGGCGCTTTCCTATGCGCTGGGTGCGGCGCGCGGTGAATATCTCGTCATCTACGATGCGGAGGACCGGGTCGATCCCCTGCAACTCGAAGAGGCATGGCGCACCTTCAAGGCCGCACCGCCCGACATCGCCTGCCTGCAGGCGCCGCTGGTCATCACCAATGCACGCGAAAGCTGGCTGAGTGCGCTCTTCGCCTATGAATATGCCGGGCTGTTCCGTGTGTTGCTGCCGCGCCTCGCCGCCGCACGCCTGCCGATGCCGCTCGGTGGAACCTCAAACCATTTTCGTACCCGCGTGCTTCAGGATGTCGGCGGCTGGGATCCCTACAATGTCACCGAGGATGCCGATCTCGGCATGCGGCTTTACCGGTACGGCTATCGCTGCGGCACGCTCGAGCGACCGACCTATGAAGAGGCGCCGACGACGGTATCGGCGTGGCTGGGGCAGCGCACACGCTGGTTCAAGGGCTGGCTGCAAACCTGGCTGGTGCTGATGCGGCGTCCGTCGCGGCTCGTGCGCGACATGGGCGTTTGGCCCTGCTTCGTCTTTCAGGTGCTGATCGGCGGGTTGATCCTCTCCTCACTCGCCCACCCGCTGCTCATCCTCTATGTCGGGATGCTTTCCTGGCAGCTTTTCGGACAATCCGCCCATGTCGCCAGCAGCTTCCAGCTGATGCTTCTCGTCATCGATATCGTCAATATCTTCGGCAGCTATGCGATTTTCATAGCGCTCGGCCGGGCCGGAATGGGCCGGGACGAACGGCGCGCAACAGGCCGGCGCTGGGCATTGACGCCGGTCTATTGGCTGCTGATGTCGCTTGCCGCCTGGCGCGCGGTGCGGGAATTGCGCAACAATCCGTTTTTCTGGAACAAGACCGCGCATCACCCGGCAAAGACAGTGCTGCGCGCCGGGGCGATGGTGGAAGGCGGATAGCGCTCCCGGCTTCGGCGAGATTCAGGGCGTCTCCATCCAGATCGCCACATCGACCGGCGCAAGCTCCCGTCCGCCGACGAGAAAATCCGCTGTTGCCGATGCCGGCACCGCTGCCGGCGTGCGGCCGTAGTTGAAGGCGAAATACAGCTTGCCGCGCCGGGCAAGGCGCAGATCCCCGAGATCGGGCAGGCTCTTGACATCCGCCCAGCCGAGCGTGTCCCCCATCAGCTTCGACAGGAATTCGCCGCGCGGCAGCGTGGCGGCATAACGGGCATGATCGTTGCCGATGATAGCAGGTGAACCCCGGCGGTGGTCGCCTTCGAAGGTCGCCAGCACCGCCTCGGTCGTGCGGATAAGCTCCCGCCAGCCCGTTACCGGATGGCTCGTGTTGCCGTAGAGCACGGGCTCGTCGTGATAATCCGGCAGGGATTCGACGCGCGTCACGCGGAAATCCAGGAGATCCGCAAGCGGGCCGGGCGGCAGGTCGGCGGGGATGTGCATGTCGCGCGTCTTGCTGCCGCTGCGCGGGCCAAACAGCGCCTTCGCACCGGAGGCCTTCAGCCGCGCGATGAATGCAGCATCGGGAATGACGAGATCGGGCGCGACCACCAGCTTGTAGCCGGAGAGATCGGCATGCTGGCCGATGAAATCGACATCCACGCCGAGGCGGGCGATGGCGGAATACCAGTCGAGCGCGATGGCCGAGGCGGCATAGCCCTGGCCCTGCGGCAAGGCGCGGGTGGCAAAGCGCGATTCGTAATCGAGCACGATGGCGACCTCGGCCTTTTCGCGCCTCTCACCCTCGGGCAGACGCACCATTTCCTCGGCCACCTGCGCAACCTCGAGATAGCCCTGATCCACCTCGCTGTTCGGCAGAAGCAGGCCGGCATGGAACTGTTCCTGCGCGAAGGGTGCCTGACGCCAGCGGAAATAGGAGACCATGTCGACGCCATGCGCATAGGCAAGCCAGGTCCACAGCCGCACCGTGCCATCGGCCGGCGACTGGTTGTGTGCGGCCCAGTTGACCGGCCCCGGCTGCTGCTCCATCACCCAGACACGGCCGCGGCCGACGGCGCGATAGATGTCGTGGTTGAAGGCCGTCTGGTCAGGATCGCCGACGCGCAGGTAGCGCGCCTTCTCCTCGGCGCTGAGACGGCCATTGATAAGACCGCCCATCGGATAGACATCCCAGGAGGCGATATCGATGTCTTCACCGACCTTGTAATGGTCGAAGTCGGTGTTCTGGTTCATGAAATTGTGCGTGACCGGGCGGCCCGGCGAATGCCGGTGGAGAATATCCACCTGCGCCTTATTGAAGCTCTTCACCTGATCTGACGAGAAGCGATAATAGTCGATGAGATGGGTCGGCGTCGGCTCCTCGACGAGGTTGTTGGGCAGGTCCACTTCCTCGAAGCTGTTGTAATGCATGCTCCAGAACTGCGTGCCCCAGGCGCGGTTCATCGCCTCGACCGTGCCGTAGCGGGCGGCCAGCCATTCGCGGAACGCCAGCTTTGCTTCGTCGGAATAGCTGTGGATCGTGTCGTGATCGCCGTATTCGTTGTCCGTCTGCCAGGCGTGCACGAAGGGATTGTCGCCATAGCGGCGCACCATGGCCTCGGTGATACGGGCGGCCTCCACGCGGTAACGGCGGCTGGAGAAACAATAGTGCCGACGCGCGCCGAACTTGCGGACCACGCCACGCGCATCGACAGGCAGGATATCCGGGTAGCGATCGACCAGCCATTTCGGCGGCGCGGCGGTCGGTGTTCCCAGAATGACTTTGAGTCCCGCACAGCCGAGCACCTCGATCGCCTCGTCCATCCACTCCCATTGGAACGTGCCGGATTGCGGCTCGATATGCGACCAGGCGAATTCGCCGATGCGCACCCAGGTAAGCCCGAGTTCCACCATGCGGCGGGCGTCCTCGTCCCATTTTTCGCGCGGCCACTGTTCCGGATAATAGCAGACGCCGAGCTCCAGCATGCCGGCATCCTTTCGGGCGGCGTCGAAGCGGTTCTGTCTGGTCAGCGGCTTATGCACGTGCAGTATCCTTGTCATCCACGGTGCCTGGGGCGCCGCCATCGTTACGATCGCGATTGTCTATCGCTTCAATTGTTCCTGTTGCGGCGCGCGCTCACCACGCCACCGTCCGGCCGTCATAGGCGCAAAAACCGCCGCTCTCAGCCATCGTCGTGCCGTCGATCAGCGCCTTCAGCCCCGCCGCGCTGACGCCGACGTCGATCGCCGCCTCCTCGCCGCCCATATCGGTGCGCACCCAGCCGGGATGCAGCGAGATGACGGCGATACCGTCGCGGGCAAAATCCTGGGCGAGCTTGACCGTCGCCATGTTCAGCGCCGCCTTGGAGCAACGATAGGCATAGTCGCCGTCGTCATCGTCGAGCGTGCCTTCGGCCAGCGAACCGGCGCGGCTGCTGATATTGACCAGCACCTTGCGCTGGCCGGCCGAAAGGTTCGGGTGAAGCGCGCGGGCGACCAGCAGCGGGGCGAGCGCATTGACGCGCATGACCTCGAGGAAATCGTCCGACTCCAAAGACGAAAGACCACCGGTATCGCCCCGGATCGCGGCATTGTTGATGACGATATCGATCGGCTGCCCGGCGAGCCTTTCACCAAGTGCGGCGATGGAACCGGCATCCGCCACATCAAGCGGCAAGGCACCGTCCACCGCCTGCCGCATGCAACGGATCACGCGCCAGCCGGCCGCCGCATAAAGATCGGCGAGCGTGCGGCCAAGGCCGCGGCCTGCCCCGGTGATCAGCACCGTTCCGGCGGGGTTCTCAGCGGTGTTTGACATCATATTTCTTCTCGATCAGGCTGACGAGACTTGCGGCCGCCAGCGTCAGCAGGATGTAGAGGATGGCCGCCGAATTATAGGGTGCAAACGGCAGGAAGCTCGCCGACTGGAACTCGCGCATGCGCTGCGTGATGTCGCGGATCGACAGGATCGACAGGAGCGACGTGTCCTTCAGGATGGCGATCAGCTCATTGCCGAGCGGCGGAATGACGATGCGGAAGGCCTGCGGCAGGATGACGAGCCGCGCCGTCTGCCAGCGGTTGAGCCCAAGGCTTCCCGCCGCCTCGATCTGGCCGGCCGGAATGGCATTGATGCCCGAGCGGAAGATTTCTGCGAGATAGGCGGAATAGGCGATCGCCATGGCGACGATGCCGCGCACGAGGTTCGGCGGATCGAAGACGCCGGCCGTCGCATCCTTCAGGGCGCCCGACAGCGGCAGGCCGACATAGAGCACGATGACGAGCATGGGGATGCCGCGGATCGTATCGACGATGAATTCCGAGCCGATCGACAGCGGATGACGGCCATGCAGGAAGCCGCCGAGCGTCAAAAGGCCGATCGCGATGGCGACGACGGCGAAGGTGATGTCGGCGGCGCGGTCGCGGTCGTTCAGCGCCTCGACCTGCCAGAGGCGCGGCCAATCGGCGGGAACCGCGGCGGCCGGCAGCAGCGCGCCGCTGACGTCTTCCTTCTTCGCAACGGTTTCGATTGCCTGTTCCGGCGTGACGAAGGTGCGCACCGGCGTTTCCGTC
>CBFGOD010000385.1:0-4558 GCA_965650295.1 uncultured Shinella sp.
TCACCGATTTCAGGAAGGTTTGGCGGAAATCCGCCCAGAGCGTCGGCACCGAGCTGATGAGGCGCGCCCAGATCATGCTCGGCGGCGGCAGCAGCACGGAGGGCACGTTGAAGCCGCGCACGATGCCTTCCCACAGCACGAGGATGGTGGCGCCGAAAATCAGCGGCACGGCGATGCGCGCGGCGCGGTTAGCCGCGGGGTTCAGAAACTTCCGGCGCACCAGCCATTCGTTGAAGGCCCAGGCGACAAGCCAGAAGACGACGGCGGCAAGGAGGATGGAAAGGTTCATGCCCGTGCCCCCATGCGCTTGAGGACGAGGGTGTGGGCAAAGCCGACGACGATGACGAGCAGGGCTGCAACCGCCGCCGCCATGAAGAGGGCGGCCCAGATCTGCACCGTCTGGCCATAGTAGGAGCCGGCGAGCAGGCGGGCACCAAGACCTGCGACGGCGCCGGTCGGCAATTCGCCGACGATCGCGCCGACAAGAGAGATGGCGATCGCCACCTTCAGCGAGGTGAAGAGATAGGGCATGGAGGAGGGCCAGCGCAGCTTCCAGAAGGTCTGGGCGGCTGAGGCGTTGTAGGTGTGCATCAGGTCGAGCTGGATCTGCTCTGGGCTACGCAGGCCTTTCACCATGCCGACGACGATGGGGAAGAAGGACAGATAGGTCGAGATCAGCGCCTTCGGCATCAGGCCGGATATGCCGACCGCGTTCAGGACGACGATGATCATTGGTGCGATGGCGAGGATGGGGATCGTCTGGCTGGCGATGACCCAGGGCATCAGCGAGCGGTCCATGGCGCGGTTATGCACGATGGCGATAGCAAGCAGGATGCCGAGCACCGCGCCCATGCCGAAGCCCATCAGCGTCGCCGACAGCGTGATCCAGGCATGGTAGACGAGGCTGCGCTTCGACGTGACCGCCTTGTTGACGGTCGTATCCCAGAGTTCGGCGAAGACCTGATGCGGTGCCGGCAGCACGGGACGCTCCTGTGCCATGGTTCTGGGCAATAGCTCCATGAAGCCGATGGTCGTGCCGGCACGGGCGGCGGTATCACGCTCGAAGGGTGCGTTCAGCACCACGACGAAGACGTACCAGAGTGCAAGCAGCGCGAGCACCACGGTGCCGATGGGGAGAAGGCGGTCTCTGAGAAAACTTGCTTCCCCCATGGCTCAGCTCCGCGCCGGGGAGGGCATGAGCATCAGCCCCATGGCCAGAATGCCGAGACCGACGCCGGCAAGCTGCGTCTGGCTCAGCCGCTCGCCGAAGAAGAAAAAGGCGATGACATTGACCAGCAGCAGCTGCGTGATGGCCGAAAGCGAGATGGCAAGCCCAAGCCCGCCCTCGCGCATCAGTTTCAGCATCATCAGGTTGCCGACGATGTAGAGCGCCATGGAGAGCAGGAGATAAAGGATATTCGTGGTGCCGAGATAGGCGCGCGATGATGTGGCCGCGCCGATGAAGACGGCGGTGGCACCGAACAGCCAGAGCACGAAGGAGAGCTTCATCAGGCCTGCTCCTTTGTCAGATACGTGACGATGTGGCTTTCAATCTCCAGGACGACATGGTCGGGTCCATCGAGGACTTGGTCATTGTCGAAGCGCAAGACGGTGAAACCTTGCGATTTGAGGAAAGAGTCGCGCTTGATGTCGCGGCGTCGGCCGATGTCTGTTTCATGGCTGTTGCCATCGACCTCAATGACGATTCGTGCCGAAAGCCATGCAAAATCGGCGATATAGGGACCGATGGGCGTTTCGCGTCTGAACCGAGCGCCGCGGGAGCGAAAGTCGCGGAGAATGTCCCACATGGCGTGTTCCGCTTTCGTCAATTCGCGCCGCAGGGTTTTGGCGCGGGTTCTCGTTTTCAGCGGGATATTCGAGTGCGGCATTCTCAAAACCCCTCCCCAACCCCTCCCCACAAGGGGGAGGGGCTTACTGTGCCGAGCCGATTCTATTCTTTGAGCGACGCCGCTGCTAGCAGCCTCGATCGAGGGACGCGGAACGGAGCGGCCGATTAAGCCCCTGCCCCTTGTGGGGAGGGGTTGGGGAGGGGTCTTCATGCATGCTCCTCGTAGCTGTGGCCGGCGCGCAGGCCCTCGCGGACCCGGTGGGCGATTTCGAGGAATTCCGGGGTTTCGCGGATGCCCAGCGGGCGCTCCCGGGGCAGCGGCGAATCGATGACGTCGGTCACGCGGCCGGGGCGGGGGCTCATCACGACGATCTTCGTCGAGAGATAGACGGCCTCAGGAATCGAATGGGTGACGAAGCAGATCGTCTTCTGGGTGGCGTCCCAGAGTTTCAGGAGCTGCTCGTTGAGATGGTCGCGCACGATCTCGTCGAGCGCGCCGAAGGGTTCGTCCATCAGGAGAAGATCGGCGTCGAAGGCGAGTGCGCGGGCAATCGAGGCGCGCTGCTGCATGCCGCCGGACAGCTGCCAGGGGTACTTCTTGCCGAAGCCCGTGAGGTTGACGAGGTCGAGCGTTTTGGTGATGCGGGCCTGCTGCTCGGCTTTCGAATAGCCCATGATTTCGAGCGGCAGCGCGATGTTCTTCTCGATCGTACGCCAGGGATAGAGCGCGGCAGCCTGGAAGACATAGCCATAGGCGCGGCGCCTGCGGGCCTCTTCCGGCGTCAGGCCGTTGACGGTGATGGTGCCGGAGGTCGGTTTTTCCAGATCGGCGATGACGCGCAGGAAGGTTGTCTTGCCGCAGCCGGACGGGCCGATGAAGGAGACGAAATCGCCCTTTTCGACATTGAGATTGACGCCCGTCAGCGCCGTGACGGGGCCATCGGCGGTCTGGAAGGTGAGGCCGAGATCCTTTGCGCAGACGACGGTATTCGCTGGGGCCATGCTCATCATCTTTCGGCGCCTCGCACGGCGCGGTTTCCGGCAGACTGCATGTCCCGTCCCGGCATTGCAATCGGCATTGTCTTCGCTATCACTTTGGGCACGGAAATCTTTCGGGGGAGAGGAACATGACGGGTGAAACGAAAGCCGACTGCCGGATCGTGCGACCGGGCAGCACCTATGACGGCAAGCAAGGGTTCAGCTATTTCGAGGGTATTGCGCGCGAAAGCGTCGGCGCCTCGGGCATCTGCATGCATCTTCTGACGATCCCGCCGGGCGGGCGCGCGAAGGCGCATATGCATGAGAGCCACGAGACGGCGATCTACATGCTCTCCGGCGAGGCGCATACCTGGTACGGCGAGCGGCTGGAGAACCACGTGATCGTCAAGGCGGGCGAGATGTTCTACATCCCCGCCGGCATGCCGCATCTGCCCGCCAATCTCTCCGACCAGCCGGCCTCCGCGGTCATTGCCCGGACAGATCCCCACGAGCAGGAGAGCGTGGTGCTTCTGCCGCATCTCGAGGCGCTGGTTCCGCGCTAGAGCATTTCCGCTTTTCTCCAAATCGCGAAAACGCTCTATCTCCTTGTTTCCACGCAATTGCGGACGCAAAACCGCTGCGCACTTCTGCTGGAATTGCTGTGAGGGTCTTCGCCCACCCATTATTTCTTGCACCTTGTCAGAGGTCCCCAGCGTGTACCGTCGGGGAAGCTGACCGTGTAGCCGCCATTGTCGGGCGTCAGCGTCAGCTCGTAAGGTGTCGGCGGTTCTCCGCCCTCGTCGCTGCATTCGGCCTTCACGACGGTGGCGCCGCCAACTTTCTTGGCGTCGCCTTTGAACTCGCAATAGGAGGCTGCCGTGGTAACGCCCTCCTTGTTCAGGAGAAAGAAGACATCGGCACCGGAGGATTCTCCGGTTTCCGAATAGTGGCAGCCTTCGGCGTTGCCATAGCTGCCGTCGACGATATCGGCTGCCGCGCCCGCCGGACCGGCAAGCGCAAGGCCGAGAAGGAGCGCCGGGAGCGCGCGGGCGGCCGGCATCAGACGCCGCTCGCCGGAATGCCGCTGCGCTCCACCTTGCGCGGCGCGGTGATGTCCTTCCAGGTCGACAGCGCCTTGCTGACGGCAGCGAAGGGCTCTCGCTTGACGAACTGGCCATGCCCCTCGCGGGTCTTGACCGTGCTCTCCTCGATTGCGACGACGCCGCGCGTCAGCGTGTAGCGCGGCAGCCCGACGACCTGCTTGCCCTCGAACACATTGTAGTCGATCGACGATTGCTGGCTCTTGGCGGAAATGGTCTTGGAGCGCTTCGGATCCCACACGACGATATCCGCATCCGCGCCGACGAGGATCGCGCCCTTGCGCGGATAGACGTTGAGGATCTTGGCGATGTTGGTGGAGGTGACGGCCACGAACTCGTTCATGGTGAGGCGACCGGTGTTGACGCCGTTGGTCCAGAGCATCGGCATGCGGTCTTCCAGCCCGCCGGTGCCGTTCGGGATCTTGCGGAAATCGCCCGCACCGGTGCGCTTCTGATCGGTCGTGAAGGCGCAATGGTCGGTCGCCACCACCTGCAGCGAGCCGCTGGCAAGGCCCGCCCACAGCGAATCCTGATGCTGTTTGTTGCGGAAGGGCGGGCTCATGACGCGGCGGGCGGCGTGGTCCCAGTCCTTGTTGAAATATTCGCTCTCGTCGAGCGTCAGGTGCTGGAT
>CBFGOD010000386.1:0-4549 GCA_965650295.1 uncultured Shinella sp.
GGAGCAGCGCCTACCTCGTATGCCGGCATAACAACTGGACCGACCGGATGGGCCTTATCACCGTCGCCGGCCTGATCGCCATCGACCGCGCGGCACGCATTGTCCTGACCGTGCTCGACCACGAGCAGAACGGTGCTGTTGCGCTCGCTGAGACATCGAACATGTTGGATGAAGCGGCCCGCGTCCTGATCGCCGCCGTTGATAGCCTGGTCGAACCTGATGCCGAGCCCGGAGCGGAAGCTGCCTTCTCGTTTGTCCTCGATCTCAAACTGCCGAACGGTGACGTAGTTGATAACGGCCAACGGATGCTGCCGGCACAGATCGCCATGACATTGGCGCCGGAAGCGGTTTCGCATTGGCTTGCCGAGCGCCCGGAGCCGGATGCGGTTCTTCACCGCATGCCGATGCCGATGCCGCTCGACCGCTTTCCCACCACCAGCACCACTTCAGGAGGTGAATGATGGACGTGAGATATGGACAAGGGCGCACCGAATTTGGCCCTGGCATCAGCATCACTCTGACCGGTGACGAGGTTGCGACCGCTATTTCTGCGTTCCTCGTTGCACATGGTGTTCACATCGACGGTGCGCGAACGATCACGGTAAACGGCGATTTGTGTCAGATCGGCCACGTCTATGTGGACCCGGGCGGCCTTGTGGTCGCCCATGGAGTTCGGTTTTGCGGACGCGGTCCCGCCAGTACAGCAAGTGGGGGTGGCCGTGGCTGACAATCTCAAGCCTTTCACCTGCACCTACCGTTTCGAAGGCCGACCGATTGGCATCACCATCGAGGCGCGCTCCTGGGAGGAAGTCTCGTCCCGGCTGCGCGCGATCGGCATGACCGGCGTTGTCGAGGGCGAGCAGATTGCGGAGTTCGAAGCATTCCCCGGCCTCTCCCTCTCCAAACGCGGCATTAAAGCCGTCCTTCGGCTTATGCGGAGGATCACGGCATGACCAGCATCTACTTCGGCGAGACCGTTCGGCTGAAGTCTCACTCGGCCACCACGAAGGCCGGGAAATCCATGATCAAGATCGAGCTGGAAACAACTGACCATTTCGACCTCGCGTCCATCCTTCGCCAGCTCGACAGCATCGACCAGGAGCAGCGGGAGGCGGCAAAGCCTCGAAAGAAACTGGCGCCAGCCGAAAAGAAGCACGAGCAGCTCGCGCTCGCTGCGCCCCTTCGCCAAATCCGCGACATGAGGGAGGACCAGCCATGAGCTCGACGATCGCCGCCATCCATGTTGGCTTCAAGCAGCTCGGCATCGTCGAGGATGACGACAAGCGCGGGATCTATCGGCGCGTCACCGGAAAGACCGGCCTGACGATGATGAAGCCCGTAGAGCAGGATGCCGTGCTGGCCGAGCTGCGCCGCCTCGGCTTCACCGCCGTGCCGCGCCGTGCTGACGGCCGTCAGCAACTGACCGGCCGGTTTGCCAAGAAGCTCCAGGCGCTGTGGATCGGCGCCTGGAACCTCGGCCTGGTCGAAAACCGCGACGATGCCGCGCTATTGGCCTTTGCCAAACGGCAGACCGGCATCGACCACATACGTTTCCTTCGCGATGCCGACGACGCCCGCAAGGTTGTCGAGGCGCTCAAAAGCTGGATGCAGCGTGAGGCCGGCGTGATGTTCGGCAATCTCAACGGTCAGGACTGGCTTGCCGCCGATGGCGCGAAGATCGCCTGGGCGCAGTGGCGCATCCTGATGCCCGGCGCCGACCTGATAGCCCGCAAGGGTTTTGACCCGGCCGTCTTCGCGGTACTCGGCCGGCCGGCATCGATGCTGACCGAGATCAAGCCGAAGGACTGGCAGGCGGTCATGAACGATCTGGGCAAGCGCGTTCGTGCCGCCCGGAAGGCGGGTGCGTGATGGTTGCATATTCGTTCAAGGCCCTCTTCGTGCCGCAGATCGTTTCACTGATGAAACGGCAGACCGTTCGCGCCGATCGCCCGCGCCATGCCCGCCCCGGCGAAGCCGTGCAGCTCTATCAAGCGATGCGGACGAAAGACTGCCGGAAGATCATTCTGGACCCTGTCTGCACCGGTGTCCTGCCGATCGAGATTTGCGTGTCCGATACGCGCGGCATCCTGTGGATCTCGATCGACGGCGACAACGTAGAGGACCCGGAGGCATTCGCGTCGGCCGATGGCTTCCACCCGGCGCATTACCTTGCGGCGCGGCCGGGCGCGACGGCGCTGGAGAACATGGCGCGCTTCTGGCTGGATAACCACGAGGCCGGCACCTTCAGGGGTGTCCTGATCAGATGGGAACCGTCCCCATGATCGAGCGCGCCGCCCCGCTTCCTCTGTTCGAAACAGAGACTTTGAACGCCATTCGAAAGCAGCGTGAAGACCTGTTGAAACGGCTCAAGCGGGGCGGTGTCGATGCGCACACGCGGGTGAAGCGCGAAGAACGTCTGAAAACCCTCACTGCGCAACAGATAGAAATCGAGACGGCGTTTGGGCTCGGAGGTCACCATGGCTGATCATTCCACCGACCGCGCCTGGATGACGCCATTGCTCAATCAAATCGCCGACGTTGCCGGCGAGCGAGCGGCGCTGCTACTTGGCACAGAGAAAGCCGGATTGCAGATCTACATCCCAGATCGGGTTCCCGACGACCATTGGCTAGCCAAACTGATCGGGAAAGACGCGGCCCGCGCAATCGCTGCGAAGTGGGGCACGCAGCATATCACGATACCCGTTGCCATGAACGGCGATCGGCGCAAGCGCGCGACCCTGATTGCCCAACTGATCGAAAAGGGCTACTCAAATAACGCCATCGTCCAGATGACTGGCGTCTCTCGCCGTACTGTCATCGAGCACCGCAGCAAGCGGCAGGATGACCGCCAAGGCTCTCTCTTTTGAGCCGAAGTGAAATTCTGCACTTCTGACTTTCCCACTTAGCGCAGCCATTGTCCGACCAGACGAACGCCTTGAGGCCAAGGCGTATTTTTCCGTTCTGGGGGTTCCATGAATACGCTCGCTTCGCGCATCGACGCCACGGTCCTGCGCAAGATCGCACCGAAGGTCTCCGGCAAGAAGGCCGCGTCTCAGCTCCTCGTCATAGAGGGGTTTGGGGCAATGCTGCCAAAGATGCTGCCGTATATCGGCGTCAACACGCCGCTGCGCATTTCTCACTACCTCGCACAGACCGCGCATGAGAGCGACGGCTTCTGCACCAGCGAGGAATACGCCTCGGGCGCCGCTTACGAAGGCCGCAACGACCTGGGCAATGTCCAGACCGGGGACGGAAAACGCTTCAAAGGTCGCGGTCCGATCCAACTGACGGGCCGCAAGAACTACCGCCTCTTCACCGCCTGGATGCGTTCGATCCAACCGGACTGCCCAGACTTCGAGCAGCGGCCCGAGCTTGTCGGCCAGTGGCCTTGGGCGGGCTGGGCGTCGGCTTTCTACTGGTCGACGAATGACATCAACAAGCTCGCCGACAACGACAATCTGGTTGCCGTCACGAAGAAGGTGAACGGCGGCCGCAACGGCCTCGAGGACCGCGCGCGCTATCTTACCAAGATCAAGGGTATCATCGTGCCCATGGCGGCGGAGGCCGTTGAGCCGGACCACGACTTCCCCGTCCTGCGGCGCGGATCGACTGGCGAATGGGTCGATCGCCTGCAGCACGCCTTAGCCGCCTCCGGCTTCTACCTCCTTTCCATCGATGGCGACTTTGGTTCAGGCACGGAAGGCGCGGTGAAGCTGCTCCAGCGCTCTCGCGGCTTACTCGTCGATGGGATCGCTGGCCCCAAGACCTTTGCCGCGCTCGCAGGCTACCTCCCCAAAACCTAAAGCTAAGAGGAACGACCGATGTTGTCGCAGTTTCTTGCGCAGGTGTTCCCTGCGCTCATTGATGCAATCACGCCAATTCTGGTCGCCCTTCTGGTCGGCCTCATCTATCGCTGGACCGGTATCCAGATCGAGCAGAAGCATATGCTCGCGCTCCAATCCGCGCTTCAGAACGGCGCCCGGCTCCTTCTCACCGGCAAGTCGATCGACGACGCCATCTCCTATGTGCAACGCTCGGTGCCTGATGCCCTAACGAAGCTGGGTGCCGCAGACAGATCTCGCATCGCCGAGCTGCTTGCGCCGCATGTTGCCGTCTTGCCGCCTACCGCGCTGCAGCCGGGAACTGACGGTGCGGTTGCCCGAGAGTTCTACGAGCGAACCCTCGGGGGCCGCCCAATTCACCCGGCGCCTGGAGCTGCAAATGACTGATGCCTTGAAAGATTGGTTCGGTCTGGCTGCGCTCATCATCGCCGTCGCCACCTCGGCCTGGAACATCATTTCCTCCGGCGCCAAGAAGACCGCAAGCGAACTGGCCGAGTTTCGCAAGCAGGATGCCGAGGAAAAGAAGGCGTTGATGGAGGCGGTCGCAGCCCTCGGAACGCGAACGCAAGCCATCGAAATCGGAATGGAACACCTCCCCGACGCCAAGGCCGTGTACGAGCTACGCCTCGCCCTGGAGCAGCTCTCCGGGAAACTAGGCCGGATGGAGGAAAACCAGATCGGCATGTCGCGCACCGTTCTTCAGGTGC
>CBFGOD010000387.1:0-4548 GCA_965650295.1 uncultured Shinella sp.
CATCGGCCTCGGCACGACCAAGCGTGGTTTCCAGCACCTGCTGTTCCGGCGTTGCGGCATTGCAGACGAAGGCGACCGGCTCCTCCGCCGAGCGGCCGCCGGCAATGAGGTTTTGCGCGATCTGGCCGATATGCTTCATCGCCATATACATGACGATGACCGGGGAGCCCTTGGCGATGCCCTCCCAGTTGATGCGGTCGGGCACCAGACCGGAGGAATCGTGGCCGGTGAGGAAGGTGACGGCGTGGTTGACCTCGCGATGCGTCACCGGGATGCCGGCGTAAGCAAGGCCGCCGATGCCGGCGGTGATGCCCGGCACGATGCGGAAGGGAATGCCGTGCTCGATCAGCGTCAGGGCTTCCTCGCCGCCACGGCCGAAGACGAAGGGGTCGCCGCCCTTGAGGCGCAGCACGCGATGGCCCGCACGGGCCAGCTCGACGAGCCGCAGCGAAATATCCCGCTGCTTGTGCGAGGGTTTGCCGCCGCGTTTTCCGGCAAATTCCAGCTGGGCGCCGGGTCGCGCGAGCGACAGGCACTCGGCATTGACCAGCGCGTCATGCACGATGACATCGGCCTGTTGCAGGGCATTGGCCGCATGCAGCGTCAAGAGGCCGGGATCGCCGGGGCCGGCGCCGACGAGCCAGACGCTGCCTTTTTCCATCGACGGGAGGGCGGAGAAGAGGGTCTGCATCACGCATGCTCCCGGCTTGAATCACTATGCGAAGGAGCGGAATCCCTTGCCGAGGAAACGGCGGCAAGCGACTGGAAAGATTCAGCGATTGCGACCGTTGCATGCGCCGATTTGGCCTTCTCCGCAACGATCCGCCCGCCCTGTCCCGCCTGCGCAAGGGCAGCCGCCTCGGCAACGCCGTGGCAACCGGTATGGGCGAAGACGATATCAGAGGGATTGGCAAGACGCGGCGTCTCGGCTTCGAGCCGTGCTGCGGAGAATGTCATCAGCGGCACGGAAAAATGCCGGGCGACCGCATGCATGGCCGGTTCTTCGGCGCGCACATCCAGTGTGGCGATGAAAGCGACCATTTCGGGGGCAGCGCCAAGGCGCGCGAGCGTCGCAAGCGAAAGGCCGAGAAGTTCCGATGGCGGGGTGCCGCGTTCGCAGCCGAGGCCGAGGACGAGAAAACGTCCGGTTCCGGGGGATGGGGCCTCAGCGCGCATGGCGGTCTCTCGCAAAATTCCACGCGAAAGAGCCCGGCTTCGCCGTCTTCCGACAGTTCCGGCTCTGGCCCCGTCTGGGTCGGCCGCACCGGACACCGCTCGGCCCGCCCAGCGGGCACCGTCGCAGCTTCCTTAGTACCGGAGGGCGGCGGGCCGGTCAAACCGGATTGCGGCATCCGACACGCCGGAAACGGCATGCGCTAGAGGTTCGTCAGGTTGGCGAGAACGATTTCGCGCCAGAGACGCGTCGGCGACACCCAGGCATCCGGCGCATTGTAATTGCCGGAGAAGATGACGCAGGCGATATCCGCCTCCGGCATGAGCCAGAGCCGCTGGCCGCCATTGCCGAAACCGGCCATCCAGGGTTTCGGCGCTCCAAGGACCGGTGCCTCGCCGAGGAACCAGAAATAGCCGTAGCCGAGACCATCATCCGTCGCCGCTTTCGACGTCAGCGACGTCTCGATCCACGCGCGCGAAACAATCTGCCGCTCGCCGATGCGCCCGCCATCCAACACGAGGCGGCCGATGCGCAAGAGATCACGGGCAGTGAGGCGCAGGCCCGATGCCGGCGACGCCACACCATCCGCCCCGCTCAGCCACTCGAAATGCGTAATGCCGAGCGGCGCAAACAGCGCCTCGCGGGCGAAATCATCGATCCGCTGGCCCGTGCCGCGTTCGATGATCGCGCCGACAAGCGCGGTCGCACCGCCCGAATAGGTCCAGTGCGTGCCCGGCGCCTGCATCACCGCCTGCTCAAGCGCGAAGCGATAGCGGTCCGGCGCGTTCTCCATGGCAATCTCGCTGTTCAGCGGATCGGCGTAAGAACGGTATTCATCCCAGGCGAGCCCCAGCGTCATGGAAAGCGCATGGCCGATCGTCTGGCCCGCGCGGGCCGGATCGGCGGCAAGGTCGGCATAGTCGGGAAATTGCTCCAGAAGCGGCGCCTCGGGTGGCGGAACGAGACCGCGGTCGAGCGCAATGCCGTAGAGCAGACTGGTGACGCTCTTCGTCACCGAGCGCAGGTCGTGCAGCGTCTGCGCATCGAAGGCGACGGTGCCGAGCGAACGGCCCCAGCTCTCGTCCGGCGCCGCACGATAATGCTCCAGCACCAGCCTGTCGCCGCGGTTGATCAGCACCGCATGCACATCGCGGATCAGGCCCGATTCGATACCGGCGAGCAGCTTGCGTTCAAGACCGGCATCAAAGCCCGCCGCCTCCGCCGTACCCTTCGTCCATTGCGTTTCCACCATCGCCTCACCTCTTCGTTGCAGGATCATCCTACAATGCCCCTCGCCTCCCGTTTGATCCGCGTTGCGCGCCGCATACAAGCGCGTTGAAGCATGCGGGCTTTGCTTTTACCCCCGCAGTCTGACAGAAGTCGGAAAACATCCTCCGCTGATCCCTTCGAGTCCCGCCTTGGTCGATATCGCCCTCCACATCCTCATCTTCCTGTTTTTCGCGGCCTTCCTTGCGGGCTTCATCGATTCCATCGCCGGTGGTGGCGGCATGATCACCATTCCCGCTATGCTGATTGCGGGCATTCCGCCGCTCGAGGCACTGGGCACAAACAAGCTGCAATCGCTGTTCGGCTCGGGCTCGGCGACCCTTGCTTATGCGCGCGCCGGCCATGTGCGGCTGTCGGAGCAATTGCCGATGGCGGCGCTGTCGGCGCTCGGCGCCGTTTTCGGCGCAGTGCTCGCCACCATCGTGCCCGGCGATGTGCTGAAGGCGATGCTGCCCTTCCTGCTGGTGGCGATCGCCGTCTATTTCGGGCTGAAGCCGAATATCGGCGATGTCGACAAACACCGCCGCATGAGCGTCTTCCTCTTCACCATCACCATCGTGCCGGCCATCGGTTTTTATGACGGCGTGTTCGGCCCCGGCACTGGCTCGTTCTTCATGCTGGCCTTCGTGACACTCGCCGGCTTCGGCGTGCTGAAGGCGACGGCGCACACCAAGCTCCTGAATTTCGGCTCCAATTTTGGTGCCTTCGCCGTCTTTCTCTTCTACGGCGTCATCCTGTGGAAGGTCGGGCTCGTCATGGGCGCCGGGCAATTCCTCGGCGCGCAGGCCGGTTCGCGCGTCGCGATGAAAAGCGGCGCGAAAATCATCAAGCCGCTGCTCGTCGTGACCTCGATTGCGCTCGCCATCCGCCTGATGGCCGATCCGAGCCATCCGCTGCGCGTCTGGCTCGGCTGGTAAAAGGCGTCAGAACTCGACGCCCTGCTGGGCCTTGATACCCGAGCGGAATGGGTGCTTGAGCAGTTCCATCTCGGTGGCGAGGTCGGCGATCTCGATCAGCTCTTCCTTGGCATTACGGCCCGTCAGCACGACATGGGTCATGTAGGGCTTTTCGGTCTTCAGGAAGTCGATGACCTCGTTGACGTCGAGATAATCGTAGCGCAGCGCGATGTTGATCTCGTCGAGCAGCACCATCGAGTTTCGCTCGTCGCGAATGAGCTCCTTGGCTTTTTCCCAGGCCGTCTGCGCCATCGCAACGTCGCGGGCACGATCCTGCGTTTCCCAGGTAAAACCTTCGCCCAGCGTATAGAACTGGCAGATATCCGAGAAATGCGCCTCGATCAGATCGCGCTCCCCGGTTTCCCACGCGCCCTTGATGAACTGCACGACGGCGCAGGGCATCTTATGGGCGATGTGACGGAAGATCATGCCGAAACCGGCGGTCGACTTGCCCTTGCCCTTGCCGGTGTTGACGATGACAAGACCCTTTTGATCCGTCTTCGTCGCCATGATCTTCTCGCGTGCCTGCTTCTTCTTCGCCATCTTTTCGGAATGGCGGGCGAGTTCGGCCTCGGTCATACCGGCGGTTTCGTCGTGGTTCTCAGTCATCGTTTTCTTCCTTTCAGGACGCCTTGCGCGCGCCCAACATATCCAGTTCGAAACGTGCGGAATTGGAGCGCGGCGTCCACAGGCCCCGATCGATCGCTTCGGCAAACCGCGCCGCCATTTCGGCCAGCGCGGCCGGGTTTTTCTGCATCAGGAAATCGCGCACGCGCTCATCCAGCACATAGGCCTGATAGGCGGCCTCGAAATGATGGTCCTTCACAGCCCCGGTGGTCGCAGCGAAGGCGAACATGAAATCGACCGTCGCGGCGATTTCGAAGGCGCCCTTGTAGCCATGGCGCATCACGCCATCGATCCATTTCGGATTGACGACGCGGGCACGCACGACGCGGCCGATCTCGTCCTCCAGCGTGCGCACGACAGGCTTTTCCGGGCGCGACAGATCGTTGTGATAGATGACGGGCTGCTGGCCGGAGAGATGCTGTGCCGCCGCCGCCATGCCGCCCTCGAACTGGTAATATTCGTCGCTGTCGAGCAAGTCATGCTCGCGGCTGTCCTGGTTCTGGA
>CBFGOD010000388.1:0-4510 GCA_965650295.1 uncultured Shinella sp.
GACGACGGGGCCGTCCTTCAGCTGGATCGTGATGAAATCGGCAGCCTGCGCGACGAAGGCGCTCGTGGTGGTTGCCAGGAACAGGGCTCCTGCGAAGGCGGTACGGAGGATGTTCATGATAGCTCCCTTGAGGGGTTCAGGATGATTGGGCTTCAGCCCTTCTGGCGGGCCTTGAGGGCCGCAAAGACGGGCGCCGGCACGAAGGCGCTGACATCGCCGCCCATGGCCGCGATCTGGCGGACCAATGTGGCGGTAATGGGCCGCGAGGCGACGCCGGCCGGCAGAAACACCGTCTGCACGTCGGGCGCCATCTGGCGGTTCATGCCGGCCATCTGCATTTCGTAGTCGAGATCCGTGCCGTCGCGCAGGCCCCGGATGAGGAGGCCTGCCTTGTGGCTACGGGCCGCATCGACCACCAGATTGGAGAAGGACACGACGCTGACATCCCCTGCCCGCTCCGGCAATGCCTCGGCGATGGAGAGACGGATCAGCTCGGCGCGTTCTTCGAAGGAAAACAGCGGTGTCTTGCCGGGATGAATGCCGATTGCCACGATGACCTTGGGCGCGACGTTCAGCGCCTGCACCAACACATCGATATGGCCGTTGGTGATCGGATCGAAAGAGCCAGGATAGAAGGCGACTGTCATCGGCAAGGTCCCGTTTGCCGCCTTGTGTCATGGACCGCCCCGATCCGCAAGGGTGCCGCCTGTCGCATCCCGAACTGTCCCCTGCCAAGAGGATGAACGCGGCATGAATGGGCCGTTCAAGAGCATTTCAGCTGCGCCATGCATAAATACCGGCATAGACTTCGGGAACAAAGGTCGCAATCGCGCATTTCCCCGACCGAACACAACGGAACAAGTAACGCGTTTCCTTAGGCTGGAAGGAATACGAAAATGGCACTCGCTCTACTCTGCATGACCATGTTCATTGCGCTTAGCGCCGCGACGATCCATGCGCTTCGCGAAGAGGATCGCCCGGCCGCCTCGAAGCTTGCGGCACGCGGCAAGTGGCTGCGTTGAGCGAGGAAGCAATTATGGTCGCGCTCACCATCCTTTTCACAGTCTTCATCAGCGTGGTCTTCACTTTCGACTTCACGCGCACGATCCTCGACCTGAAGCGGGATCGCGCGGTTTTGAGAGCCACAAAGCTGAAAACAGAAGCAGGCGGCTTCGGCGTCTAGAGCGCCCCTTGCCGCCGACCCTGCGGGTGGCCTTTCCTCCGGGCTACCCGCAATAAATGAAAAGCCGGACGGTCGTTCCCTGCCCGTCCGGCTTTTTCGTGTCTTGAAGATGCGAGGCCGTTACGCCTCGCCCTCGCCTGCATCGCCGGCTTCGACTTCGCCGTCGGCCACGGCGGCGTCCGCCTCGACCTCTGCCTCGTCATCGCCTTCCGGCTCGCTGATGCGCTCGACGGACACCACCTTCTCGTCCTTGGCGGTCGAGAAGATCGTGACGCCCTTCGTTGCGCGGCTGGCGATGCGGATGCCATCGACCGGCACGCGGATGAGCTGGCCACCGTCGGAGACCAGCATAAGCTGGTTCTTGTCCTCGACCGGGAAGGCGGCGACGAGTTCGCCGATCTCGGTGGTCTTGGACGTGTCGGTGGCACGGATGCCCTTGCCGCCACGGCCGGAGGTGCGGAAGTCGTAAGAGGAAGACCGCTTGCCGAAGCCCTTCTGGGAGACGGTGAGAACGAACTGTTCGCGGGCCTTGAGTTCCTGGTAGCGCTCTTCGGAGAGATCGCCGACTTCGCCGACTTCTTCGCCGACCAGCGCGATATCCTCCTCGTCGACACCGCTGGCGCGGCGTTCGGTGGCGGAGCGCTTGAGATAGGCGGCGCGTTCCCACGGCTCGGCATCGACATGGCTGACGATCGTCATCGAGATGATGCGGTCGCCGGTGCCCAGGTTGATGCCGCGCACGCCAACCGAGTTGCGACCGGCAAAGACGCGCACGTCATCGACCGGGAAGCGGATGCACTGGCCAAGCGCCGTCGTGAGCAGCACGTCGTCCTGCTCGGTGCAGGTCTCGACGTTGAGGATCTCGTCGCCCTCTTCCTCGAGCTTCATCGCGATCTTGCCGTTGCGGTTGACCTGGACGAAGTCGGACAGCTTGTTGCGGCGCACCGTGCCACGGGTCGTCGAGAACATGACGTCGAGGTTTTCCCACGTCGTTTCGTCCTCGGGCAGCGGCATGATGGTGGTGATGCGTTCGCCGGGCTCGATCGGCAGCATGTTGATCAGCGCCTTGCCCTTGGACTGCGGCGTGCCGATCGGCAGGCGCCAGACCTTCTCCTTGTAGACGATGCCACGCGAGGAGAAGAAGAGAACCGGCGTATGCGTGTTGGCGACGAAGAGGCGGGTTGCGAAATCCTCGTCCTTCATGGCCATGCCCGAGCGGCCCTTGCCGCCGCGGCGCTGCGCGCGATAGGTCGCGAGCGGCACGCGCTTGACGTAACCGGCATGCGAGACGGTGACCACCATGTCCTCGCGGGCGATCAGGTCCTCGTCGTCCATATCCGGACCGCCTTCGGCGATCTCGGTGCGGCGCGGCGTGCCGAACTCGTCGCGCACGGCGGCGAGCTCATCCTTGACGATGGTCATGATGCGCAGGCGCGAGGAGAGGATATCGAGGTAATCCTTGATCTCTTCGCCGATCTTGTTGAGTTCCTCGTCGATTTCGTCACGACCCAGTGCCGTGAGACGGGCGAGACGCAGTTCGAGGATGGCGCGGGCCTGCTCTTCGGAGAGGTTGTAGGTCAGGTCCTCGTTGATGCGGTGACGCGGGTCGTCGATGAGCTTGATCAGCACGTCGACGTCCTTGGCCGGCCAGCGGCGCTCCATCAACTGCTCGCGCGCCGTCTGCGGATCGGGCGCGCGGCGGATCAGCGCGATCACCTCGTCGATATTCGCGACGGCGATGGCGAGACCCACCAAGACATGAGCGCGGTCGCGCGCCTTGCGCAGCAGGTACTTCGTGCGGCGGCTGACGACTTCCTCGCGGAAGGAGACGAAGGCGCGCAGCATGTCGAGCAGCGTCATCAGCTCCGGCTTGCCGCCGTTCAGCGCCACCATGTTGCAGCCGAAGGAGGTCTGCAGCGGCGTGTAGCGATAGAGCTGGTTGAGGATGACGTCGGCATTGGCATCGCGCTTCAGCTCGATGACGACGCGGTAGCCGTCGCGGTCGGACTCGTCGCGCAGATCGGAAATGCCCTCGATGCGCTTGTCGCGCACCAGTTCGGCCATCTTCTCGATCATCGTCGCCTTGTTCACCTGGAAGGGAACTTCGGTGATGATGATCTGCTCGCGGTCGCCGCGCATCGGCTCGATGGTGGCGCGGCCGCGCATGACGACGGAGCCGCGGCCGGTCTCATAGGCCTGGCGGATGCCGGCGCGGCCGAGGATCAGCGCGCCCGTCGGGAAATCCGGGCCCGGAATGTGCTGCATCAGGTCGAGCAGCTCGATTGCCGGATTGTCGATCAGCGCGATACAGCCGTTGATGACTTCGGAAAGATTGTGCGGCGGGATGTTCGTCGCCATGCCGACGGCGATGCCGCCCGCGCCATTGACCAAGAGGTTCGGGAACTTCGCGGGAACGACGACGGGCTCACTCATCGTGCCGTCGTAGTTGTCGCGGAAATTGACCGTTTCCTTGTCGAGGTCGTCGAGCAGGGAATGCGCGGCCTTCTCAAGGCGGCATTCCGTGTAACGCTGGGCGGCCGGCGGGTCGCCGTCGATCGAGCCGAAATTGCCCTGACCGTCGATCAGCGGCAGGCGGAGCGACCAGTCCTGCGCCATGCGCGCCAGGGCGTCGTAGATCGCCGAGTCGCCGTGCGGATGGTATTTACCCATCACGTCACCGGTCACGCGGGCCGATTTAACGTATTTCTTGTTCCAGTCGACGCCCATCTCGCTCATCGAGTAGAGAATGCGCCGGTGCACGGGCTTCAGACCGTCGCGCACATCGGGCAGCGCGCGGGACACGATGACGCTCATGGCGTAATCGAGATAGGACCGCTGCATTTCGTCGATGATGGAAATCGGCTCAATGCCGGGAGGGGTCTTGCCGCCGGGTGTCGATTGTTCTGTCAATTTCGGTCACGATCGTTGTTCAGAATCAGATGCAATTTTATAGCCTACCGAGGCTTGAAGCGCCAATTTCACGAGGGGTTGTGAACAGGCTTTTCCCAGGAAATCCGCCAATTTGCGCATTTTCATGGCCACTTTTCGGCCACCCTTCCCTTCCTTGCCACGCTCGCCTAACAATGGGGCGGCAAGGCCGTCCATAGCGGTCGCTCAACGGCGAGGGGAACGCCTGACATGCTCAATATCGATCTCGTGGTCAATGCGATCACGACGCTGCTCGTGACCCTCGATCCGCCCGGCCTCGCGCCGATCTTCCTCGGCCTTACGGTGGGCATGACGCGGCCGCAGCGCAAGCAGGTGGCGCTGCGCGGCTCCATCATCGCCTTCTGCATTCTCGCCGTCTTCGCGCTGACGGGGGCCGGC
>CBFGOD010000389.1:0-4509 GCA_965650295.1 uncultured Shinella sp.
TTCCAGCCTGCGCACGTCGTCGGCCGGGTTGATCAGCACGCCGAGGCCGGTTTCATCGCCTTCGGCGACCTTCGCCAGGAAATGATCGAGACCAAGGATCGCCTTCTCGTTCGAACCGGCCTTGGTTTCCTCGGTTTCGATGATCCAGGGATCGTCGCTCACGAAGCCGGCTTCGTTCCAGATTTTCGTCATGTCCCAAACTCCTCAGGCTGCCGCCGCCGTCTTGTCACCGTAGAGCGCATCCTTGAAGGGCTGCGGTCCGACGCGACGATAGGCATCGAGGAAGATTTCCGAGGGGTCGAGGCGAAGGCCGAGATAGGTGTTGACGATCACCTCGACGGCGTCCGTCACCTTCTCCGGCTCGAAACCGCGGCCGATGATCTCGCCGATCGAGGTGTTTTCGTCCCCCGAGCCGCCGAGCGTGATCTGGTAGAGCTCCTCGCCCTTTTTCTCCACGCCGAGCAGGCCGATATGGCCGACATGGTGGTGGCCGCAGGCATTGATGCAGCCGGAAATCTTGATCTTCAGCTCGCCGATCTCGGCCTGGCGCTCGGGCGCACCGAAGCGCAGCGAAAGCTCCTGCGCGACCGGGATCGAGCGGGCATTGGCGAGCGCGCAGTAGTCCAAGCCGGGACAGGCAATGATATCGGTGATCAGGCCCGCATTGGCGGTCGCCAGACCGGCTGCGACGAGGCCGCGATAGACCGGCTCCAGATCGGCCAGCGCGACATGCGGCAGGATCAGGTTCTGCTCATGGCTGACGCGGATCTCGTCGAAGGCATATTCCTCGGCGATATCGGCGACGGCTTCCATCTGCGCGTCGGTCGCATCGCCCGGAATGCCGCCGATCGGCTTCAGCGAGATCGTGACCATGCCGTAGTCGGGGTGTTTGTGCGGCTGCACGTTCTGGTGAACCCAGCGGGCGAAGTCGGTATCGGCCTTCTTCCACTGCGCAAGGTTTGCCCAGCCTTCGGCGCGCGATGCCAGTTCCGGCGGCGCGAAATAGGCGGAGATGGCGGCAACGTCGCGCTCCGGCAGCCTCAGCTCGGTGTCCTTGAGGTCGGCGAACTCGACTTCGACCTGGCGGGCCAGCTCTTCGGCGCCCGTCTCATGCACGAGGATCTTGATGCGCGCCTTGTACTTGTTGTCGCGGCGGCCGTGCAGGTTGTACACGCGCATGATGGCGGTCGTGTAGGACAAGAGGTCCTGTTTCGGCAGGAAGTCGCGGATCTTCTTGGCGATCATCGGCGTGCGGCCCTGCCCGCCGCCGACATAGACGGCAAAGCCGATGCGGCCGTTCTCGTCCTTCTTCAGATGCAGGCCGATATCGTGCACCTGGATAGCGGCGCGATCGCGCTCTGCACCGGTGACGGCGATCTTGAATTTTCTGGGCAGGAACGAGAATTCCGGATGGACCGAGGACCACTGGCGCAGGATTTCCGCATAGGGACGCGGATCGGCGACCTCATCGGCGGCAGCGCCGGCAAAATGGTCGGCCGTGACGTTGCGAATGCAGTTGCCGGAAGTCTGCAGCGCATGCATCTCGACGGTGGCGAGATCGGCGAGCGCATCCGGCAGCTCCGAAAGCTTCGGCCAGTTGTACTGGATGTTCTGGCGCGTGGTGAAATGGCCATAGCCGCGGTCGTATTTGCGGGCGATGAGGGCCAGCATGCGCATCTGGCGGCCGTTCAGCGTGCCGTAGGGAATGGCGACGCGCAGCATATAGGCATGCAGCTGGAGATAGACGCCGTTCATCAGGCGCAGCGGCTTGAAGGCGTCCTCGGCCAGTTCGCCGGACAGGCGGCGGGTGACCTGATCGCGGAACTGTTCCACACGGTCGGAGACAAAGGCGTGATCGAATTCGTCGTAACGATACATCTGGGACTTCCTCAGGCGGCCGGAGCCGTCGCAATCAGGCCGGTGTAGCCGGCGGCATAAGGGATCGAAGGACCTTCGGCACGAATGCGCTCGCGCATGCGCAGCGGCCGGAGAACCCCATCGACGTCTTCGACGTCCACGACGTTGACGTCAACCACCTTGTTGTCGGCGAAGGCCTGCTTGCCGGTGGCCTCCAGCGCGTCGACGGCTTCCTTGTGGCGCGCGACGAACGCGGCCTGCAAGGATTCGTTCCAGGTGCCGGCGGCATCCAGCCAGACGGAAATGCCGTCGGAAAGGCGGTTGGCTGTCAGAACCTTGTCGGCCATGTCATGCTCCCAATGCTGCTGTGTCGCGAACCGTCTGCCGGATGGCGAGCGGTTCGGAATGTTCGAAATTGGCGCCCGCAACCGCGTCGCCGATGATAACCATGACCGGACCGGACAGTTCGTCGCGATGTTCGAGGCCCGGAAGATCCTTGAGCGTGCCATGCAGCAGGCGCTTTTCGCGGCGGCTGGCATTTTCGACGACCGCCACGGTCGTCTCGTCCGGCAGGCCGGCTTCCATCAGCCGTTCGGCGACGGAGGCGGCGACCGAGCGGCCCATATAGACGGCGACGGTGGCGCCGGAGATTGCGAGGCGCGCCCAATCCGGCAGCACCGAGCCCGTGAGGTCATGGCCGGTCGTGAAGACGAGCGACGAGGCAACGCCGCGCAGCGTCAGCGGCAGCTCGAAATCGGCGGCGGCAGCGAAGGCGGAGGTGATGCCCGGCACCACCTCGTAGGTAACGCCCGCCTGGCGAAGTGCTGCCATTTCTTCGCCGGCGCGGCCATAAACCAGGGGATCGCCGGATTTCAGGCGCACCACGCGCTTGCCCGCCTTGCCGAGCTCGACGAGCAGGTCGTTGATCTCTTCCTGGGATTTGGAGTGGCAGCCCTTGCGCTTGCCGACCGACAGGCGCTCGGCATCGCGGCGCCCCATGTCGACGATGGCCTGCGGCACCAGCGCATCGAACACGATGACATCGGCTTCCATCATGACGCGCTGAGCGCGCAACGTGAGCAGGTCCTCGGCACCCGGACCGGCGCCGACGAGCCAGACATGGCCGGCCGCCTTGCCCTGCGCGTTCAGGAGCGCATTGGCCGAACGGCGGGCCAACTCGATATCGCCATTGTTGACGGCATCGGCGACGGCGCCCTGAAAGAAACGACGCCAGAAGACGCGGCGCGTCACGCCGCGCGGCAGGATGCGATCGACGGCTTCGCGATAGCCGTTGGCGAGACCGGCAAGACGGCCGAGCGACGGCGACAGGATCTGGTCGACCTGCGCGCGGATCATCTGCGCCAGAACCGGACCTGCCCCTTCCGTGCCGATGGCAACGGCGACGGGCGCGCGGTTGACGAGGGCCGGCGTGAAGAAGTCGCAGTATTCGGGCTGATCGACGGCGTTGACCGGAATGCGCAGGTCGCGGGCAGCCTGCGAAATGGCGCGGTCGGCGGCGGGATCACCCGTCGCGGCAAAGACCAGCGTGGCCTCGGCGATCGCTTCCGTCGAAAACGGCGCGCGGACCAGCGTCAGCCCCTTGTCGGCGATGAAACGGGCAAAACCCGATTCCGGCGCTTCGGCCAGAACGACGATCCGAGCATCCGTGTTGAACAGCAGGCGGGCCTTGGCGAAAGCCTCGTCGCCCTCGCCCACGACAACGACCGTTCTGCCGCTGACGCGGAAGAACGCCGGGAATGTCGAAAGCTTCTGCTGCGCTTCGGTCATGATCTGGTCCGGTTGAAGTGTGCGCACTATCGCGAAAAACGACAAGAAACAAAAGAAACAGAAATTCCAATGGCCTTGAAGGGGCGTATTGTTTTGCTCTGACGCCCGGCATTTTGAGCATAAGTCACCGGCTGCCCTTGCCTGTCCGCCCGGCCACCCGGTAAGGATGCCGCATGACGCCAACAGGAAATCCCGCGATGGACCAGGCCGCGCTCGCAAAACGTCTGCCCGACGTGATGGAATTCGCGGCAAGGGCCGATCTTGAGGCGCTGGATGCGAGAATCCGCGCCACCTATGAGGCGCTGTCGGAGCGCTATCAGTCCGGCAAGGCCGACAACCACATACCATTGAACTGAGAGAACCATGCAGCCGAGCCGCGACATCGAGCGCCTGATCGAAATCATGGAGGCCCTGCGCCAGCCGGAAACCGGCTGCCCCTGGGACGTGGTTCAGACCTTCGAAACAATCAAGCCTTACACGATCGAGGAGGCCTACGAGGTCGCTGACGCGATCGAGCGGGGCGACATGGACGATCTCTGCGAAGAGCTGGGAGACCTCCTCCTGCAGGTCGTCTTCCATGCCCGCATGGCCGAGGAGCGCGGCGAGTTCGATTTCGGCAGTGTTGTCGAAGCTGTGACGCGAAAGATGATCCGCCGCCATCCGCATGTCTTCGCCCGCTCGGATGCGGACACGCCGGAAGCCGTGAAGCTGCAATGGGATGCGATCAAGCAGGCCGAAAAGCGCGAGCGCAAGGAACGGCGCGCCAAGCGCGGCCTGCCGGAGGATCCGCTGCGCGGCCATCTCGGCTCCGTGCAACGCTCCTTCCCGGCGCTCGTCGAGGCATTGAAACTTCAGGAACGGGCG
>CBFGOD010000390.1:0-4501 GCA_965650295.1 uncultured Shinella sp.
CGGGCGGACCATCCGTTGCGGGCGATCCGCAAGGTGGTGGGCACGGCGCTGGCGCTCATCATGGGCGGCATCGTCGCCTCGTTCTTCATGACGCAGGTCTGGCAGCTGCTCCTGCTCTGGGGCATCGTCATCGGTGTGGGCACGGGCATGACGGCCCTGGTGCTCGGCGCGACCGTCGCCACCCGCTGGTTTTCCAAGCGCCGCGGCCTCGTCGTCGGCCTGATGACGGCCAGCAACGCCACCGGTCAGCTCGTCTTCCTGCCATTGCTCGCCGCGCTGACGGAGGCTTACGGCTGGCGCGCGGCGCTGACGCTCTCCGTCGCGGTCATCGCCACCGCCATGGTGCTCGTCCTTCTTCTGATGCGCGATCACCCCGCCGATGTCGGCCTGCCGGCCTATGGCGAAACCGCGATCGTCAAGCCGCCGAAGCAGGATCACAGCCTCGGCGCGACGCTGCTCGCCCCGCTCGTCACGTTGAAGAGCGTTTCCGGCAATGCCGTCTTCTGGGTGCTGTTCGGCACGTTCTTCGTCTGCGGCCTGTCCACTAATGGCCTGATCCAGACGCATTGGATCTCGATCTGCGGCGATTTCGGCATGGCGGCGGTCACGGCGGCGGGCACGCTCGCGGTCATCGGCGTCTTCGATTTCCTCGGAACGGTCTTCGCCGGCTGGCTTTCCGACCGCTATGACAACCGTGTCCTGCTGTTTTGGTTCTACGGTCTGCGCGGCCTGTCGCTGCTCTACCTGTCCTTCTCCGGCTTCAGCTTCGTGGAACTCTCGGTCTTCGCCGTCTTCTACGGCCTCGACTGGGTCGCCACCGTGCCGCCGACCGTCAAGCTCGCCGCCGAGAATTTCGGTCGCGAAAAGGCCGGCATGGTCTTCGGCTGGGTTTTCGCCGGCCATCAGCTTGGAGCCGCCACCGCCGCCTTCGGCGCCGGCTACCTGAAGAGCGACTTCGATACCTATATGCCCGCGCTGCAGATCGCCGGCCTCGCCTGCATCCTCGCTGCGTTGTCGGTCATGCTGCTCAAGCGCCCGGGTCCGGCCCCGCTTGCTGCAACAGCCTGAGGACGGCGGAAATGAAAAGGCCCGCTCGAAGCGGGCCTTTTTCTCAATCGTGGAACGCCTCGACGAATTTACGCCGGCCGAGCATGAAGGCGTCGGCGACGTGGCGCAGCGGTGCGAGATCGACGTCGGATTTTCCGGCCTTCACGATCTCGGCGAAGCGCTTGTAGAGCATCGGATATTCCTGCTCCGGCTCGTCATGCACCAGCTTGCCGTCAACAGAGAGCTTCGCGCCGCCCTCGGACAGCACCATCTCGCCGGCCTCCGTCTGGGCCACGATATCCCAGCTCTGCTTGCCCGTCTGGCGCCAGTCGAACTCGGCCTTGAGGTCGAGACCCTTGGCGTCGGAGAAGGTCATCGACGCGGCGATCGGTGCGTCGCGGTTCTCGGGGAATTCCAGCGTCGCGGCCGTGATGAAGGCCGGGCGCGGCAGGATGTGGGTGACGATGGAGAGCGCATTGATGCCCGGATCGAACACGCCAAGCCCGCCCGCCTGCCAGATCCACTCCTGGTTCGGGTGCCAGTGGCGCACGTCTTCCTTCCAGTTCACCCGCATCGAGCGCAGCGTCGTGCCGGCGATGAAGCTCTTTGCCGCTTCGACGGCCGGCGCATAACGTGAATGCCAGCTGGCAAACAGCGACAGGCCCTTGGACGCGGCCAGCGCCTCGAGATCGGCGACCTCCGACAGCGTGGCGCCCGGCGGCTTTTCGAGGAAGACATGCTTGCCGGCCGAAAGCGCCTTTTCGGCGGCTTCGTAACGGTACTGCGGCGGCATGCAGAGCGATACGGCCTCAATGGCGGGCACGGCCGCCAGCATCTCGTCGATCGACTTGAAATTGTCGATGCCATCGACGACGCCGTGGCGGCTGGCGGCGGCGATCAGCGTGTAATCGCTGTTCTTGGCGACGGCCGGAAGATGCTGGTCGCGCACGATCTTGCCGACGCCGACGATTGCGAGATTGATCGGGGACATGTCTCCACCCTCATTTGTATGATGATTTAGCCGGTGTTTTAGCAGAACCGCCAGCGGCGGCAAGGGCGTGTTTTCATGTGGCTCTGCCTAAGCTTTGTGCATCTGCCTAAAAGCCGTCTTCGCCTTTCGTCTAAGGCGGGCTCTCAGTTCGGGAAAACGGGGCTTCGGACTTGAAACGAACCCTGAAATCGGCACTCTGACCATGCTTGGCACCAAAGCAAGAACACGCCGAGCGGGGAGGAGTTCTCATGAAGACGCTGCTGGTTTTCAGCCGGCTGATCGACACGATCACGGAAAATATCGGGAAGGCCGTTGGCTGGCTTATCCTGGTCGCGGTGCTCGTCAGCGCCGGAAATGCCGTCATCCGAAAGGTTTTCAACATATCGTCCAACGCCTGGCTCGAGGCGCAATGGTATCTGTTCGGGGGCGCCTTCATGCTCGCCGCCGCCTATACGCTGGCGCAGAACGAGCATATCCGGATCGACGTGGTCTACGGCAAGTTCTCCCGCCGGGTACAGCACTGGATCGACCTGCTCGGGCATCTCCTGTTCCTGATGCCCTTCGTGCTGCTGATGGTCTATTTCCTCGTGCCCTATGTGCTGATGTCCTATCGCTCGGGCGAGGGGTCTTCCAGCGCCGGCGGCCTCATCGTCTGGCCGGCCAAGGCCATCCTGCTGGCCGGCTTCGTGCTGCTCGCCTTCCAGGGCGTGTCGGAAATCATCAAGAAGCTCGCCATCATGCGCGGCGACATGGAGGACCCGACGCCCTATGTGCCGACGCATGCGCCGCTTGACACCGCAGCCGAGGAGAAGGGCGCATGATCGAGTTCATTGCCGAAAACCTCGCGCCGATCATGTTCATGTCGCTGATCGTGTTCCTGCTGCTCGGTTATCCGGTGGCATTTTCACTCGCGGCCAACGGTCTCTTGTTCTTCATCATCGGCGTGGAGCTCGCGCCGCTTTCCGATTCGATCAATCTCTCCTGGCCGCTGCTGAACGCGATGCCGGAACGGCTATGGGGGGTGATGTCGAACGACACTCTGCTCGCCATCCCCTTCTTCACCTTCATGGGCATCGTGCTCGAACGATCCGGCATGGCCGAGGATCTGCTCGATACGATCGGCCAGCTCTTCGGGCCTATCCGCGGCGGTCTCGCCTATGCGGTCATCTTCGTCGGCGCGCTTTTGGCGGCCACCACGGGCGTCGTTGCCGCCTCGGTCATCGCCATGGGTCTCATCTCGCTGCCGATCATGCTGCGCTACGGCTATGACCGATCGATCGCCTCGGGCGTCATCGCCGCTTCCGGCACGCTCGCCCAGATCATCCCGCCGTCGCTCGTGCTCATCGTGCTCGCCGACCAGCTCGGCCGCTCGGTCGGCGACATGTATGCCGGCGCGCTGATCCCCGGCCTTGTCCTGACCGGCCTCTATATGGGCTATGTGCTGGTCATGTCGATCATCCGGCCGAACGCCATGCCGGCTTTGCCGCTGGAGGCGCGCTCGCTCGGTGCCGGTGTGACCTCGCTGTTCATCGCGCTCGCGGTGGCTGCGGGCATCGCCTACGCCGCCCATGTCTATCTCTCTCCCACGCATGGCGAAAATGCCGATATCCTCGGCGCGACCGTCGGCGTCATCTTCATCTACATCGTGGCGCTGTCCGACAAGACGCTCAACATCAACATGATGTCGCGCCTTGCCCAGCAGGTCATCATCGTGCTGATCCCGCCGCTGGCGCTGATCTTCCTCGTGCTCGGCACCATCTTCCTCGGTATCGCGACGCCGACGGAAGGCGGCGCCATGGGTGCTGTCGGCGCGCTGTTCATGGCCGCCGCCAAGGGCCGATTGACGATGGATGTCATCCGCTCGGCGCTGACGGCCACCACGCGCCTGTCGGCCTTCGTGCTGTTCATCCTCATCGGCGCCCGCGTCTTCTCGCTCACCTTCTACGGCGTGAACGGGCACCTGTGGGTCGAGCACCTGCTGGTCTCGCTGCCGGGCGGTGAGACGGGCTTCCTGATCGCGGTGAACCTGCTGGTCTTCTTCCTGGCGTTCTTCCTCGATTTCTTCGAACTCGCCTTCATCATCGTGCCGCTGCTCGCACCCGCCGCCGACAAGCTCGGCATCGACCTCATCTGGTTCGGCGTGCTGCTCGGCATCAACATGCAGACGAGCTTCATGCATCCCCCCTTCGGCTTCGCGCTGTTCTACCTGCGTTCGGTCGCCGCCAAGGTGCCCTATCTCGACAAGCTGACGGGCAAGCGGATGGAACCCGTGACCACGGGGCAGATCTATTGGGGTGCCGTGCCCTTCGTCTGTATCCAGATCGTCATGGTGGGCCTGACCATCCTCTTCCCCGGCATGGTCATGCACTACAAGGGCGAGGGCAGCGGCGTCGATCCGGCCACCATCAAGATCGAGGTGCCCGGCTTCGGCGGCGGCCTCGGCCTGCCCGATAACGGCGGGGG
>CBFGOD010000391.1:0-4493 GCA_965650295.1 uncultured Shinella sp.
ATGCCGATGACCAGCGCCATGCGCTTGAACGAGGCGTCGGGCACCGTCAACGTGGCGCCGGCGGTAATTTTTTGCACCTCGGACTTGATGCCCATCAGGCCGCGCGGCTGGCCGTCCACTGCGGCGGAATCCTGCGCGGCGGCGCTGCCGGCCGAAAGCAGCACCGTCAGGATGAAGAGAATGCGCAGTATCGAGGGAAGCATGTGCCCCTTTCGCCTTCCTCACACGCATGTCGCGATATCAGCAATCACGGATCAGATCCCTTGCATATTCGAATTCGCTTGGCCACAGGACGGCTTTTCTTGGGGGCTTCGATTTGCTACGCCGCAAGCCGACGGAATTTTACGGATAGGGAGGCCTCATGACACCGGACGTAACCCCGCTTGTTGCCGGAAACTGGAAGATGAACGGCACGCGCGCATCGCTCGACCAGATCAAGGCGATGGCCGAAGGCGTGATGGGACCGCTTTCCGAAAAGGTCGAGACGCTGATCTGCCCGCCGGCCACCTTGCTCTATGTGGCGACGGCGCTCTGCACTGACAGCCCGTTGCAGATCGGCGCGCAGGATTGCCATGAAAAGGCATCCGGCGCCCATACCGGCGATATCTCCGCCGAAATGATCGCAGATTGCTTCGGCACCCATGTGATCGTCGGCCATTCCGAGCGCCGCACCGACCACAAGGAAAGCGATGCGCTGGTGCGCGCCAAGGCGGAAATTGCCTACGCGAACGACCTCGTCGCCATCATCTGCATCGGCGAGACCGGGGATGAGCGCAAGGCCGGCAAGACGCTGGACGTCTTGAAAACGCAGCTCGACGGCTCCGTGCCGGATGGTGCGACGGCGGAAAACACGGTCATCGCCTATGAGCCCGTCTGGGCGATCGGCACGGGGCTTACGCCGACGGCTGATGATGTGGAAGAGGCACATGCCTTCATGCGCGCCGAACTCAAGAGCCGGTTTTTGGGCGAGGGCGCCAAGATGCGCATCCTCTATGGCGGCTCGGTCAAGCCCGGCAATGCGAAGGAATTGATGGGCATCGCCAATGTCGACGGCGCGCTGATCGGCGGCGCGAGCTTGAAATCCGACGACTTCCTTGCCATCTACCGCGCATACGAAGCGCTGACGGCCTGACACCCGCGTTGATCATTCGCCTGCCCGAGCAAAAGGGCGGGCGGATTGGCGGGAAGGGCTTGGAATGGCGCACGGCTTGGTATATTGAGCCGCAAACCTGAATTTTGGGCCGTCTGGCCGGGATCCTTAAACATGCAGACCATTTTGCTCGTCATCTATCTCATGGTCGTCGTCGCACTGATCGGCGTCGTGCTGATCCAGCGCTCGGAAGGCGGCGGCCTCGGCATCGGCGGCGGTTCCGGCTTCATGTCGGCGCGCGGCACGGCCAATGCCCTGACGCGCACCACGGCGATCCTGGCGACGCTGTTCTTCGTGCTGGCGCTCGGCATGGACATCATCGCCCGCTGGGAATCGCAGCCGACCGACATTCTCGACCGTATTCCCGGCACGACCGGTACGGGCGGCGTTCTCGATTCCCTCGGCGGCGAGAAGAAGCCGGAACAGGGCACGCAGAACAACACCACCAACCAGACGCCCGCCACGACCGGCACGGACGCCGTTCCGACCGAAGGCGGCGCTGCAACCGGCACCGGCAACACGACCACGACGACGGGCACCGGCACGACGGGTGGAGCGACGACGGGCACGGGCGGCAACGCCGGTGTTCCGAGCGGCCAGTAAGCCGCAAAAGAAAAAAACAAACCGGCCGGTTGCGTCACACCAACCGGCCTTCTTCTGTGTAAAACGCCGATTGCGACTTCCGAAATCACGAGCAAGGTGATTTTTCGGTGGCGGAATCGATTTTGAAAAGGTATCCGGTGACTCCCATGGCGCGATATGTATTCATCACAGGCGGCGTGGTTTCTTCCCTCGGAAAAGGCATCGCAGCCGCTGCACTCGGAGCTCTCCTTCAGGCCCGCGGTTACCGCGTTCGCCTCCGGAAGCTGGACCCCTATCTCAATGTCGATCCGGGCACCATGAGCCCGACGCAGCACGGCGAAGTGTTCGTCACCGACGACGGCGCGGAAACCGACCTCGACCTCGGCCACTACGAGCGCTTTACCGGCCGCTCGGCCACCAAGACCGACAACATCACCACCGGTCGCATCTACAAGAACATCATCGACAAGGAACGCCGCGGCGACTATCTCGGCGCGACCGTGCAGGTCATTCCGCACGTCACCAACGAGATCAAGAACTTCGTAACCGAAGGCAATGACGACTACGATTTCGTCATCTGCGAGATCGGCGGCACGGTGGGCGATATCGAGGCGATGCCGTTCATGGAAGCGATCCGCCAGCTCGGCAACGATCTGCCGCGCGGCACCGCCGTCTATGTCCACCTGACGCTGATGCCCTATATCCCGGCTGCCGGCGAGCTGAAGACCAAGCCCACGCAGCACTCCGTCAAGGAGTTGCAGGCCATGGGCATCCACCCGGATATCCTGCTGGTCCGCGCCGACCGCGAAATCCCGGAGGCCGAGCGCAAGAAGCTGTCGCTGTTCTGCAACGTGCGGGCAACGGCGGTGATCCAGGCGCTCGACGTCTCCTCGATCTACGACGTGCCGCTCGCCTATCACAAGGAAGGCCTCGACGACGAGGTGCTGGCCGCCTTCGGCATCGAGCCGGCGCCGAAGCCGCGCCTCGACGCCTGGCAGAAGGTTTCCGATCGCATCAAGACGCCCGAGGGCGAGGTGACGATCGCCATCGTCGGCAAGTACACAGGCCTCAAGGATGCCTACAAGTCGCTGATCGAGGCGCTGTATCACGGCGGCATCGCCAACCACGTCAAGGTCAAGCTCGAATGGATCGAGTCGGAAGTCTTCGAAAAAGAAGACCCGGCGCCGTATCTCGAGAAGGTGCACGGCATTCTCGTGCCGGGCGGCTTCGGCGAGCGCGGTTCGGAAGGCAAGATCAATGCGGCGCGCTTTGCCCGCGAGCGCAAGGTGCCGTATTTCGGCATCTGCTTCGGCATGCAGATGGCGGTCGTCGAAGCGGCCCGCAACCTCGCCGGCATCGACAAGGCCTCGTCCACCGAATTCGGCAAGACGGCCGAGCCGGTCGTCGGCCTGATGACGGAATGGGTGAAGGGCAACGACCTGGAGAAGCGCTCGGCTTCGGGCGATCTCGGCGGTACGATGCGCCTCGGCGCCTATCGCGCGGCGCTCAAGGGCGGCACGAAGATCGCCGACATCTACGGCTCGACGGATATTTCCGAGCGCCATCGCCACCGTTACGAGGTGAATGTCGACTACAAGCAGAAGCTTGAAGACTGCGGCCTCGTCTTCTCCGGCATGTCGCCGGATGGCGTGCTGCCGGAGACGGTCGAGTACCCGGACCATCCGTGGTTCATCGGCGTCCAGTACCATCCGGAACTGAAGAGCCGTCCGCTCGATCCGCATCCGCTCTTTGCGAGCTTCGTCGAAGCGGCGCTGGAACAGAGCCGCCTCGTCTGAGTGTAGCAATGCAGTTTTGAAAACCGCCCGGCGCCGCAAGCACCGGGCGGTTTTTCATTGGGCGACCGTGCGCCGGGTTGCTTGCCGCAACGTAATGGCCGTTAGGGCAAGCAGCAGCGCGTCCGCAGCCGGCATGGCGAACCAGATGCCGCTTTCTCCAAAAAACGTGGTCAGGACCAGCACCAGTGGCATGGTGAAGAGATAGGGCTTTGCGAGGCTCAGCAGGGCCGCGCGTTTGGCATCGCCGATCGCCTGGAAGGAACCGGCGATGACCATGAGCGGGCCGGAGACGGTGTAGAACGCGGCCATGATCGGCATGATGCGGGTGACGGCAGCGATGACGGACGCATCCGCAACGAACAGGCCGGCGATCTGGCCGGGCACGGTGACAAGCAGGATCTCGATGCCGAGGCAATAGAGGAGGACGGCGGCGAGGCCGAGGCGCAGCATCGCATTGGCGCGCTGCGTCAGGCCGGCGCCATGGTTGTTGCCGAGGATCGTCTGCACGGCCTGGCTCATACCGAGCAGCGGCAGATAGGCGAAGGTCAGGATGCGCGTGACGATGCCGTAGGCCGTGACCAGGGTTTCGTAGGCGCTGCCTGCCGCGATTTGCAGGGCAGCGATGACCGTGGCGGAAACGAGCGCGAGGCCGATGAAGCCGAGGCTTTGCGGTGCACCGAGCGCCAGGATGTCTCGTGTCGATTCGGACAGGTGGGATGGTTTGCCCATGATGTCCGCGAGGCGAAGGTTCGTTTTCCCGACAATCCTGAACACCACGAGAATGCCGAGCGCCAACAGTTGCGCCAGCACGGTCCCGAGCGCGGAGCCGGTAACGCCGAGATTAAAACCCACGATCAGGATATAGTTGAAGGCAAGGTTGGCCAGCGAGACGAAGAGGCTCGCCAGCGCCATCAGCCCGACACGACCCTCGCAGCGAAGCGCGTCGACATTGACCGCCAGCAGCA